>JACREV010000275.1 GCA_016218095.1 Deltaproteobacteria bacterium
GGCCCACGGGTATTCGACCGGCGGGTGGAGGAAGCTCCGCCCGGTCCTGAACAAGGAAAAATGCACCAATTGCCTTATCTGCTGGGTCATGTGCCCGGATTCCGCCGTCATAACAGAGGACGGCAAGATGATAGGCTTCGATCTCGAGCACTGCAAGGGTTGCGGGATATGCGCGATGGAGTGCCCGGACAAGGTGAAGGCGATAAAGATGGAAGAGGAGGCCGACTGATGGCGATAACGATGACTAAAGGCCAGGCCGGACTCACCGGGAACTCGGCTATCGCCTACGCGATGAAACAGATAAACCCGGACGTCTGCCCCGCATACCCCATAACGCCCTCGACGGCGGTTATCGAGGAGTTCGCAAGCTACGTCGCCGACGGCGCGGTCTCAACCGAGCTCATAACCGTTGAGAGCGAGCACTCGGCGATGTCCGCCTGCATAGGGGCGGCCGCGGCAGGGGCGAGGGTCATGACGGCGACCTCTTCGCAGGGGCTCGCGCTCATGTGGGAGATGCTCTACATCGCCTCGGGCATGAGGCTCCCCATAATACTCACCGACGTGAACAGGGCGCTTTCAGCCCCCATAAACATACACTGCGACCATTCCGACTCGATGGGCGCCCGCGACTCCGGCTGGATACAGCTCTACTCCGAGACCGTCCAGGAGGCGTACGACAACCTCATCCAGGCGGTCAGGATCGCCGAGGACGAAAGCGTGCAACTCCCGGTCATGGTCTGCCTCGACGGCTTCATCACGAGCCACGCGATAGAGAACATAACGCTCCTCTCAGACGAAGAGGTCCAGGGGTTCGTAGGCGAGTACAACGCGAAGACGACTCTTCTGGACACCGACCACCCGGTCACCATGGGCGCGATGTCGCTCCCTGAAAACTACATCGATTTCAAATTCCAGCAGTCGCAGGCCATCGCCCGCTCAAGGGAGACGGTCTTGAAGGTAGCCGAGGACTTCGGCAAGAGGTTCGGGAGAAAGTACGGCTTATTTGAGACCTACAGGCTGGAAGACGCGGATATCGCGATAGTGATACTCAACTCCGCGGCGGGCACGACAAAGGTCGCGGTAGACGAGCTCAGGAAGAAGGGGCTCAAGGTCGGCGTGCTGCGCCCTCGTCTCTTCAGGCCCTTCCCGTTCAAGGAGCTCGCAGAGGCCTTGAAGGATAAGAAGGCGATCGCCGTCCTCGACAGGGCGGACTCCATGAACGGTTTCGGAGGCCCGGTCTTCAACGAGATCCGCTCGGCGCTCTACGACGCGGAAAAGAGGCCCAAGGTCGTAAGCAGGATATACGGGCTCGGCGGCAGGGACTACAAGGTGAAGGACGCTATCGCCGTCTTCGACGAGCTAAAGGCGATCGCCGAGACAGGCAGGGTGGAAACGCTCCAGAAGTACATAACCCTCTAAGCGGGTCATGTACCCGGCAAATTAAATAAAAACCCGCATCGGCCTCAAAGGCCGTGCTTAAAAGGACGAAAAATGGCGACTCTTAAAGAGCTTTCAAAACAGAACGAACTCTTGACCGGAGGCCACAGGCTCTGCTCCGGCTGCGGCATCCCGCCGATAGTGAGGCTGGTGCTCCGGGCGGCGAACGGCCCTGTCGTTGCCACCACCGCCACGGGGTGCCTCGAGGTCGGCACCACCATATACCCGTACACCGCGTGGAGGATCCCCTGGATACACTCCGCGTTCGAGAACGCCGCGGCCACCATTAGCGGCATAGAGACGGCCTACAAGGCGTTAAAGAAAAAGGGGAAGCTCCCGGGCGGGGACAAGGACATAAAGTTCATCGCCTTCGGCGGCGACGGCGGCACCTACGACATAGGCCTTCAGGCGCTCTCCGGCGCGCTTGAGCGCGGACACAACTTCCTGTATGTCTGCTATGACAACGGCGCGTACATGAACACCGGCATCCAGAGGTCGAGCGCGACCCCGTTCTTCTCGAATACCACCACATCCCCGGCGGGCGATGTTATACCCGGAAAGCAGGAGTGGAGGAAGGATCTCACCAGGATAGTAGCGGCCCACAACATCCCTTACGCCGCGCAGGCCTCCCCGCACAACTGGGCGGACTTGTCCAAAAAGGCCGAGAAGGCGTTGAAGATCCAGGGCCCGACGTTCATGAACGTCATGTCTCCGTGCCCGCTCGGCTGGTACACCAAGCCCGAGGACTCGATAAAGTGGGCGAAGCTCTCGGTAGACACCTGCTACTGGCCGCTTTATGAAGTGGAGGACGGGATACTCAAGATCACCTACAGGCCCAAGGAAAAGAAGCCGCTCGAGGAGTGGCTGAAACCGCAGGGCCGTTTCAAGCACCTCTTGAAGCCCGAGAACAGGAACCTGCTGGACAAGTTCCAGGCGAGGGTCGACCTCGAGTGGCAGAGGCTCCTCGACCTCGACGGCAAGCGCATATAAGATAAGGAAGGTATAGATGCCGCAGAGCTCTTTCGTGATGTTCGAGGAGGAGTACCGCGAGATAACCGCCGCGGTCGAAAAACTCCTCCGCGAGGCCAACGCCAAGTGCGTCTACCTCGTCGACAAAGACGGCCAGCTCATCTCGTCGAGCGGGGAGACGCAGGACATAGACGCTACGTCCCTCGCCTCGCTGACCGCCGGGAACATCGCGGCCACAGGCGGGCTCGCCAAGCTCATCGGCGAAAAGGAGTTCTCGATCCTCTTCCACGAGGGGGAGCGGGACAACCTTCACATCTCGGTAGTAGGCCAGAGGGTAATCCTCGTTGTTATCTTCGATAAAAGGTCCTCGCTCGGTCTCGTCAGGCTCCGTGTCAAGAAGGCGAGCGAGGAGCTCGGCAGGTCCATACAGAAGCTTCTCGACAGGATGGCCGCGGACGCGGACAAGGAGAACCTCCTTAAGGAGATAACGGACGATGATATCGAGAGGCTCTTCCATTGAGGGCCGGCCTGCAATCCTTTTCTTAAAAAAGCCAGCCAAATAGGACCGGGGGAGGCCTGCGGCGATTGTGCCGCCGGTCCTGGGCCCGGAGTACGTACTTGCACGCGGGTTTATAAGGTCCGGGGTCCGCGGCTGTGTATCGTCCGAAACCAAACAGCGATCCATGGATGGATCGCCAAATTGTGAGATCAAATCGAACAATTTGTAAGGTTTGGCCGAATTTACTTCGGCCAAGCCGTAGCGGAAAAAGCCATGGACGGACTTTTTCCGCACCTTAAGATGTCATTCATAAACTACTCCTCAAGGGAAATAAACTGCAAGATCGTCTACTACGGTCCTGGCCTTTGCGGCAAGACCACGAACCTGCAGTTCATCTACAGGAAGACGAGGCCGGAGGCGAAGGGGAAGATGATAACCCTTGCGACCGAGACCGAGCGGACGCTGTTTTTCGACTTCCTGCCGCTCTCCCTCGGCGACATAAAGGGCTTCAAGACCCGCTTCCACCTCTATACCGTGCCGGGGCAGATATTCTACGACGCCTCCCGGAAATTGATATTAAAGGGCGTTGACGGCATCGTCTTCGTAGCCGACTCGCAGGTCGAGAGGATGGACGCGAATATCGAGTCCTTTGACAACATGAAGATCAACCTCGAGGAGCAGGGCTACAGCCTGAGCGATATACCCTATGTCGTGCAGTACAACAAAAGGGACCTCCCGAATGCCGTACCTGTCGCGGAACTGAAGAAGGTGCTCAACATCAACGGCGTCCCGGACTTCGAGGCCGTGGCGAGCGACGGCGCCGGGGTCTTCGAGACGCTCAAGGCAGTCGTAAAGCTCGTCCTCATAGAGCTTAAAAAAGGGGCTTAGTTCGGCGGGGTTGGAAAACCCCGCCTATCAGGCAAGCGGGACTATCCGGTCCCGCTTGCTTTTATACACTTTCAAAGGAGCCGATCATATGGCACTGCGTGACGATATCTCCAAAGACGTCTCGGCCGCTCTGAAGGCGGGAGAAAAGGAAAAGCTCTCGACGGTCAGGATGCTTCTCTCCGCCGTTAAGTACAAGGAAGTCGACTTAAGGAGGCCCCTTACCGACGAGGAGGTCCAGGGTGTAGCAGGGACCCTCATCCGCCAGAGGCAGGATTCCATCGAGCAGTTCAGGAAGGGCAACCGGCCCGAGCTCGCGGAAAAAGAGGAGAGGGAGATAGAGGTATTGAAGGCGTATCTCCCTCCGCAGATGTCGGCTGACGAGTTACGCGCTCTCATAAAGAAGCTTGCGGCTGAGGCCGGCGCATCCGGGCAGAAGGACATGGGAAAGCTCATGAAGGCGGTCATGCCGCACGTGAAGGGCAAGGCCGACGGAAAGCTTGTCAATGATATCGTAAAAGAGGTCCTCGGTCCCTGAGAAAGGACCCCTCTTTTTTAAAGAGGGGTGGGGGGAGATTTATAAAAAGGCCTTTTTTAATCCCCTCAATCCCCGTGCGTAAAATCAAATCCAAGGGACGACCATGAAGATAAGGGAGCTGTACGAAAGGGCTATCGCCAAGGGCATCGAGCTCGACCCGAGGGGCGCGCCCGAGGTAAGGCGCGAGCTCGAAAGGGAGCAGAAGGACTACGAGGGGCTTAAAGACAAGGACAAGAGGTTCTTCGACAAGGACAAGCTCGCTAACCCGTACGCGGACTCGCGCATCCTGTACGGCGACCCGGAGAGGGACGTGAAGCGCGTCCTCGTGGGCATCGACATGGAGATAGGCGAGGTCCTCCTCGCCGACAGGCTCCGGGAGCGCGGAAAACCGATCGATTTGATAATCGCCCACCACCCCGAGGGCAGGGCCATGGCGAACCTCTACGACGTCATGGACATGCAGTCAGGGATACTCCTTAAGTACGGCGTCCCCATAAACATAGCCGAAGGCATAATGGATGAGCGGATACGCGAGGTCGAACGAAGGCTCATGCCCGCGAACCACACGAGGGCCGTAGACGCCGCGCGCCTCCTCGACATCCCCATCATGTGCATACATACGCCGGCCGACAACGCCGTGACGGACTTTCTCCAGAGGACGTTTGATGAGAGGAAACCGTACCTCATTTCTGATATAATTGAGGCGCTCAGGGAGATACCGGAATATACGACCTCGGCGAGCGAGACCGGCGTGGGGCCGAAGGTGGTCTCAGGGTCTGAAAAGAGGAAGGCCGGGAAGGTCTTCGTCGACATGACCGGCGGGACCGGCGGCTCGAAGAAGGTATTCGAGAGCCTCTCGACAGCCGGGATAGGCACGGTAGTCGGCATGCACATAAGCGAGGACCACAGGAAAGAGGCCGAGAAGCATCATGTCAACGTGGTCATAGCCGGACACATCTCGAGCGACACCCTCGGCATAAACCTCCTCCTTGACAAGGTGCTCCCGAACGATATTGAAGTGGTCGAGACCTCCGGTTTCAGGAGGGTGATAAGGACTTAAGCGAAGTGGACTCAACTACCCTTGAAACTCTCGAATACGGCGCGGTACTAAAGGAAATAGCCGCGTTAGCCTCAAACCCGCTTGGGGAGGAGAGGGTCTTGAATACAAGGCCCTCGGGCTCCCTCCATAGAATAGAAGAGACCTTCCGGGAATTCAAAGAAGTAAGCGACCACATCCGATCTTCAGGGAAGCTCCCGCTCTCCGGGGTCGTCGACCTCTCTACCCTCTTTTCACGGGTCGAGCCCGAGGGGGCGTACCTTTTGCCCGAGGACCTCGTCGTCGTAAAGGGAAACCTCGAGGCGGCGGTTGCGCTTAAGGCCCTCATATCCCCCGCCTTCGAGCGCGCATATCAAAGGACAGCCGAAAAGATAAACGCGATTTCCGATGTCTCCTTCCCGTTATCCGAAATAGAGAGGACGCTGGATGAGCGGGGCGATATAAGGGACAACGCCTCTACGGAGCTCCGCAGGATCAGGAAGGAGATACGCGCCGGGAAGGA
>JACREV010000276.1 GCA_016218095.1 Deltaproteobacteria bacterium
AAGAGGCTTTTCGATCGCATTCACATATCGCGAGCAGTCGAGATTCCCCTTCTGTCCCGGTTGTATCCTCGAATTCCTGGACGATTTTATGATAAGGGGGAGATACCCTATCTCCAGGTCAAGGCCGTTATACAGGAGCATGTCTGCCTTGCTCGCGGCGACTATCATGCTCGGTTTCGCCTCCACGAAATGCGGGTCCTGGTTAGGTTTCACCAGCACGGCAACACTGACCTTGTCTTTTCCTATCTCCCTGGCTATGCTCCCTATCCAGGGAAGCGTCGCCACCGCGTTTACCCCGGCCATGGCCGGGGTTGCGAACGCGATGAGTATCATTATGGTAAAAAGGACCTTCTTTATCATGAGAGCCTCCCTTAGAAAGAATGGGCCGCGTGGGCGCCATACATGAACTCGACCCCGAGCCACACCGAATGGGCTTCACCATCCGACAGATGGTCTGCCCTGTCGTAGTTGTACTGCGCGCGGAGGCGCGAGAACTCCGTGGGCATCCATGTGACCAGGGGCGAAACGCGGCTCCGGTCGTCCCGGAAGGGGTCGCTATCGCGTCCGCCGACGCTCTCGCCGCTACCCGTGGCATACTCATAGCGAAGCCCGGTAGCCCATCCCGGTTTGAACCCATACAGCAATTGAGTGTAAAAGCCCCAGTCTTTGAGCGTCTCTTCCGAAAGGTCGATGACGTCGGCGGGGTCGGAATCGTCGAAGTAGGCCGCCGCCTTATAGACCCTCTTCATGACCTCGGTCTCCCATATCAGGAACGGCCATCCCCTCTCGCTCTCGGCCGGACGCCACTTGACCACAAGGTCGGCGCCGTAGATAAGCGTATCTCCATCTTCGCCCGTGGCGTTCGGCCCGTAAAGCCCGGAGAGGCCGACCTTCGCCGTGGTGTTTTCAGAGGGGTCGAAAGAGTTATCAAGACGTAAAAGATAGGCGAGGTCTTTTAAAGACCCGACCCCGCGGTCGACAAAAGGCCGGTTGCCTACGGCGCGCTCATCGAAGAACTCCTCGTTGGCAAGAAAACTCGCCATAGTCTCTCCGTTGGCGTTCTGCGCGCCGAAGTGGAGTTCCGAGAACCAGGAGACAGGCAAGAGCCAGCCGAGCCTCAAGCCAGGGCCGCGCATCCCGTCAGGGCCGAAAAGCCTGGTGTTGATGACCGGCTGGTCCTGCCAATGCCACGCGTGGGGGTGCCTGGGGTTGATGCGGCCGAACTCGGTAAAGAAATGGCCCGCCTCTATCTGCAGTCCGGAGGGGAGGGCCGTGGTGGTCATAAAAGCCTCTTCCAGCTCGACTACCGTCTCGCCGGTAAGGGGGTCAAGGAAATAGATGATGTGGGCCTCTCCTGTGAGGTAAGGGTCCACTGCGCCCGCGAGCGACAGCTCGATGTTCTGCACGGTAAATCCCCTCTTCCTGGGGTCGTGGCCGCCGCCCTGAAGCGTCTGTAATGTTTCATCGTCCTCGGTCGAGGACCCGACGGCAAAAAGGGCGTCCATCGAAATATCGATAAGCCTGAGATTTCCCCTGCCGGTCTCTTTGTTGGAGACATTGGTACTCGCCGCCACAGCTTCCGAAGAGCTTTGGCCGTAAGCCGGAAAAGAAAACAAAAATACCATCAGAATAGAAATATAAAATTTCATCCGTCCTCCGCTTGGTGCCTGCCGCGCAATGGCTCTCAGGTATGGCCGCGTCCATGAGGTAAAAAGACGCGCCTGCCCGTAAGCGCTAAAAGGCCTAATTGCGCGATCAGGTGTTTTTTTTGTGGATCAAAAAGGGATTAAAGGAGGACGGGAGGGGCGCGGACGGTCAGGTTCGATGCAAACTGCTCTAAAGATTCCGACGGGAACGATACGGAGATTACCTCTACTACAGCCTCATTCCTATGGATATCCGGATTGCTGTCTGAAGTAACAGACTGGCAATGGGAGGCGGTGACGCACTCAGGACAGTCGTCATGGAGAAAACCGTCTTCATGATGATGGAAACTGAACCCGATGGCGGAGAACAGTACCAGTATTAGAAGAAATATGGAGACCTGCTTTTTCATGAAGCCCGATATTAATATTCAAAATCAAAATTGTCAACCTGTAAAAGAGGCCGGGTTAAAAAAGCTTATCGACCTTGCGCCCCTCCCCTTCCATTCGCCCCCTCTTTATAGTAAACTTGAATTTATGGAACTCTTTGAATTTGAAAAGGTAAAAACACCGGCCGCCCCGCTTGCCGAGCGGATGCGCCCGAGGACGATAGACGAGTTCGAGGGGCAGGGGCACCTTGTCGGAGAGGGTAAGTTCCTGAGGCGCGTCATCGCCAAGGGGGAGCTCCCTTCCCTCATACTCTGGGGGCCGCCGGGCTCCGGCAAGACGACACTCGCGCGCATCATAGCCGAATCCTCGAAGGCCGAGTTCGTCCAGTTCTCGGCTGTGCTCTCGGGCGTAAAGGAAATACGCGAGGTCGAGAAGGAGGCAAGGGCGAACCTCAAGCGCGGCAGAAGGACCGTCCTCTTTGTCGACGAGATACACAGGTTCAACAAGGCCCAGCAGGACGCCTTCCTCCATAGCGTCGAGGACGGGACGATCACGCTCATAGGGGCGACGACCGAAAACCCGTCGTTCGAGGTAAACGCGCCTCTCCTCTCAAGGTGCAAGGTGCTGGTCCTCGAGTCCCTGTCAGACGACTCGATCAAAAACATACTTAACCGCGCGGTAACCGACAAGGACCGGGGGCTCGGCTCCACGGAGGCCGCAATAGACCCCGGCGTAATCGACTTTCTCTCTGAAGGCGCAGAAGGCGACGCGAGGAGCGCGCTAAACGCCATAGAGACGGCGTACATGATAGCGGACGCGGGCGAAGGGGGCGGACGCCATATCACGATGGACGTCGCGGTAGAGGCGATGCAGAGGAAGGCGCTCCTCTATGACAAGGCGGGAGAAGAGCACTATAATGTAATATCCGCCTTCATAAAGTCGATGCGCGGGAGCGACCCTGACGCCGCGCTCTATTGGCTCGCCCGCATGGTGGAGGCCGGCGAGGACCCGCTTTTCATCGTCCGGCGCATGGTCATATTCGCCTCAGAAGACATCGGAAACGCCGACCCGAGGGCGTTGTCCGTTGCGGTATCGGTCAAGGACGCGGTCCACTTCGTCGGCATGCCCGAGGGGTGGATACCGCTCGCGCAGGGTGTAGCCTATCTCGCCACGGCCCCGAAGTCGAACGCCTCCTACATGGCCTATCTCGAAGCGCTCGCCGACATCAAAAAGACAGGGGCGCTGCCCGTGCCCATGCACATAAGGAACGCGCCTACCCGCCTCATGAAAGACCTCGGCTACGGCAAGGGGTACAGGTACCCGCACAGCTACAAGGGGGCGTATGTGGAAGAGGATTACCTGCCGGACAGCCTCAAGGGGAAAAAGTACTACAAGCCCTCCGACCGGGGGTATGAGAAGGAGATAGACGAGCGGATGAAAAAGAAGAAGTAGGTTCAGGTTTGCAACCTGAACCCTTTATTTTCGTACTGGCAACCACAAATCATTTTCGACCAACTGAGCAAAGCGTTTTGCGCCCTGCCGGGCTTTTTTTCGGCATGGGGCTTCGCTCCCTGCTCCTCCCCCTCCCCCGCTCGGCGCGGGGCCAATTTCAAATCGGGTCACTTAAGTCTACCTGAAGCACAGTTGTCCGATACGGATTTACCAGTCCGGCGAGGACCGCTCGCCCCTGAGTAAGCTTCGCGCCTTTTTACTTCCTCGGCTCACTCGCCTCTGCCTCCCTTATGCATCGCTCACCTATGCCCTGGGTTTTTGAAAAACAAAGCTTCAAATGACACCCAGCATTGTCAACCCATTCCCCATTTATGTTGACATTCCTCTTTTATCCATGTTATTCAACTATGTACAAGATTTTCATGAAGGGGTATCGGGATGAGCATAGGGATACTTGAAAAAGCGCTTATAAGGGGCTTAAGCGGTGAAGGGTTGGGCGCCGACGATGCCCTTATCCTCGCCTCCCTGCCGGATGAGGATATATACTCCATTTTATCTGTCGCCGAGGCGGTGAGGAGAAGACACAAAGGGAATGAAGTAAACCTCTGCGCAATAGTGAACGCAAAGAGCGGCCTCTGCAAGGAGGACTGCTCGTTCTGCTCCCAGTCGGTCAAATACTCTACAGGCATAAACGAATATGCGATGAGGCCGCCTGAGGAGATAGTAACCGCCGCAAAAGAGGCGCAAACTTACGGCGCGAGAGAGTTCTCGATTGTCACGAGCGGCACGAGGGTCGAAAAAGACAGGGACGTCGAGGCGCTCATCGACGCGCTCTCGTCGATGAAAGACGGCGTGGCCATGGAGCGGTGCGCCTCTTTGGGGATACTGAAACGCGAGACATTAAAAAGGCTCAAAGACGCGGGGCTCGAGAGCTTCCACCACAACCTCGAGACCGGGAGGAGCTTCTTCCCCAATGTCTGCACGACGCATGCCTACGACGACGATGTCGAGGCTGTCCGCGCCGCAAAGGAGCTCGGCTTCCATGTCTGCTCCGGCGGGATATTCGGGCTGGGTGAAGCGTGGGAGGATAGAATTGAGCTCGCGTCGACCTTAAAGGAGCTCGATGTCGATTCAATCCCCGTCAACTTCCTCAACCCCAGGCCCGGCACGCCGCTTGAGAACGCAAAGAACCTCGCGCCAATCGAGTGCCTGAAGGTCATCGCGCTCCTTCGCCTCATGCTCCCCGAAAAAGACATAGTCGTATGCGGCGGGAGGCAGGTGAACCTCCGCGACCTCCAGCCCCTCATATTCGCCGCCGGCGCGAACGGGATGATGGTCGGCAATTACCTTACGACACCCGGAAGAGACCCCAAGGACGACCTCCAGATGTTAAAAGACCTCGGGCTTACGCCGAAAGGTCTTTGATATTGGCCTTTGTGTGTCATCCCCGCGGACTTTAAGCGGGGATCCAGTGTCTTTAATCATACTTGCTAATGACGACTGGATTCCCGATAAAGACCATCGGGAATGACAGACATGACCCCGCAGTAAGCTGAAAATGAAAACCGATGCATACAGATATCCTTAAAGAACTCTCAAAGATAGAAGCCGCGGGTCTTAAGCGCACTCTTAAGACCATCGAAGGCCCGCAGGGGCCGCGCGTTGTCGTCAACGGGCGGGCAATTCTGCTCTTATGCTCGAACGACTACCTCGGCCTTGCCAACCACCCGAGGCTTAAAGACGCCGCGAAGAGGGCGATAGACGAATACGGCGTCGGCGCCGGGGCCTCCCGCCTGGTATCCGGCAATACGGCCCTGCATGAGGCGCTTGAGGAGCGGATAAGTCGGTTCAAAGGGACTGAGGCCGCGCTCGTTTTCAACTCAGGCTACACGG
>JACREV010000278.1 GCA_016218095.1 Deltaproteobacteria bacterium
AGCCAGGCGCTTACACGGTCACCGCCGCGCTCCTCTACGGGACCGAGAACACCGACAAGGCGGGTTTTTTCCAGAGGCCTTCGGGGAGGATACTGTTTTCAGAGGAAAAGACCGTGATGGTCGAATAAAAAAAACGCGCCCCTCTTTCGAGGGACGCGCCCGGGATGGTCTCTGATAAAAATTTATACCTTGAACCTCCTTATCGCCTGCTGGAGCGAGCCGGAAAGGCCCGTAAGCGCGCCGGTTGCGCCGCTTATCTGCTCGGCCCCGGAGGTTATGTCCTGAGAGAGGGACGCGACCGACCCGATGTCCATGCTTATCTGCTCGGATACGCTCGTAAGCTGTGTCGTCGCCGTGGCTATCTGCTCGACCATTGAGTTCAGGTTCTTTACGCTGTCCACGATGTTCCCGAGGGCGCGCCCGGCCTGGACCGAGTACTGGACCCCGTCGCCGACCTTCCTCGCGCCTTCCTCCATCGAGGTTATCGCGCCCTGCACCTCGCCCTGTATCGTCTTTATCATGGCGTTTATCTGGGTCGTGGACTTCGCCGTCCTCTCGGAGAGGTTACGGACCTCGTCGGCTACGACCGCGAACCCCCTGCCCTGGTCGCCAGCGCGGGCCGCCTCTATCGCCGCGTTCAGCGCCAGGAGGTTCGTCTGCTCGGCTATATCGTTTATGACGCCGACTATCTTTCCTATCTGCTGAGAGCGGTCGCCGAGGGACTCGATATTCCTGGCGAGTATCCCGACCATCTCGGAGATAGCCCTCACTTCGTTTATCGACCTCTCTACTATCTTTTCCCCCTCTTCGGCGAGAGAGCTCGCCTTGGAGGCCGTGGAAGCGATGGAAGAGGTATTGCTGGCTATCTCGATTATCGTGTGCGACATCTCCTCAGAGGCGGTCGCTATCTGCGTAGCCTTCGCCGCCTGCTTGGACATCCCCTCCGACATCGAGTCCGAGTTGGCCTTTATATCGCCGCTCGCCTCGGTGACCTTTTCGGCCGCCGATTCGACGTCGTTCACTATCTCCTTGAGTTTCCCGACCATCTCGCCCATCGCGGCGTTCAGGTCCGCTATCTCGTCCCTGGACTTTATTTCCGGGAGCTTTACGTTCAGGTTGCCTCTTGCGACCTCCCTCGCCGCGTCAGTAAGGTGCAGGAGAGGCTTCGTTATCTTGTCGGAGACGATGAAGATCACGGCTATCGCTATCGCGAGCGTCACTATGACCGTAAGCAGTATCGTCTTTTTGATCTTGCCGAGAGAGGACTTTCCCTCGAGGAGCTCGGAGTACGACTTCAACTGCGCGACCGACCAGTTGAATGTCGGCAGCTGCCTGTATACGAGGTAGTGCGTCTCGCCGTTGATGTCGAAGGTCCCGTGGCCGCTTTTGCCGGTCTTCATGGAGGCGAGGAGACTTGTAAACGCGGCGTCATCAGAGACGGCGCTCACCGATGGCAGATAGTCCTTGAGGCTGTGCTCGTCGCCGCCGTGGCTGAGCGCGCCCGCGCCGCCCTTAAGGTCGATGCTTATCTTGTTCCTGCTGTCGGCGACTATCAACCCGGCCGGGTCGATGACGAAGGTCCTGCCCGAGGTGTTCTCGGCTACCGTCTCCTGGAAGTAGGAGATGGGTATCTCGAAGTGATAGAACGCCGGTTTGGAGCCGTCGTCAAGGATTATGGGAGAGGTGTACGAGAAGACCCACTTGTGCGCGTCCGCCGACATGTATGGGTAAGCGACGTGGAACTCGCCTTTCGCGAGCCTTACGGTCGGGTCGAAAAACGGCGCCGAGTTCTCCTCGCTGGAAAAGTCGTCGTCCGGCGCTATCTCGCCGAAGGTAATCCTGGAGTGCTCCTGGCCAGTCAAGTCTATGACGCAGGTCTCGACTACCGGGAACCTGGACTGGACGAAGAGCGTCCAATCGTCTATCTTCTTTTTGAGCCTCCTCTGCTCCGGGGTGAACTGTATGACCTTTTCCGCGTTGTACCTGTTCCCCGCCCTTGTCTCGGGGAGCGAGAAGTACTCCTTGAACACAGGGTAGTTCAGCGCGAAGATGAGGTTCCCTCCGGCCTTCTCGTGAAAGGCGTTTATACGGTGGGATACCCCTTCGAGCTCGTTCTCCATCGACTTGATAGCGTTCTGGACCACAGCCGTCTCGGTGGTCTTGAAGTTAATGTAGCTGTTTACGCTCAAGGCGAGGAGGATGAGGAGCACGAAGATAGCCAGGAACTTATGTTTGATCTTCATTTCCACCTCTCTTTATTTTAGACCCTGCAAAAAAGATAAGGGCCAGCTTGAAAAACAGCCCCGTAATGCCTTCCCCGCAAAATTTTTCCGGATATAATTCATATTCGGCGTAATGTAGAAAATATTTAGCAATTTTTATGCCAGCGGGGCGGGAGCTTTCGGCTTCGACTATGTAACCTATTGGTTTATAAGCTTTTTTTATTTTTGACGCCTTGTAAAAAGAATCCTGGGGGCCCGATTAAAAGTCTTTTTTGTGCTTTTCCAATGAAAAAAGTCAAAAATTTGGTTTGACAAGGGCGGCTTCGCCGACTATTATTATTCA
>JACREV010000279.1 GCA_016218095.1 Deltaproteobacteria bacterium
ACCGCGAACGTCAACCCGGAGGTCCCGCACCCTCGCTGGTCGCAGGCGACGGAGCGGATAATAGACACGGACGAGCGCGTGCCGACGATAAAGTACAACGGCTACGGGGAGTTCGTGGCAAGGATGTACGGGAAGAGGTAATGCGTATTATGTAGGCTGGGCTGAACTAAGTGAAGCCCGGCAAAATACGCTCATTCGACGCCCACAAATGGCTAACTAGCCCAGCCATAAAGACGGACAGACCTTAATACGACCTCCCCTCGCCTCTCCTTTTTATATTCAGGCTACTCAAAAAGCTCCAGATGCGAGGCGTCGAGGAGTCGAGGAGCGAGGCGTACTGTATTATGTACGCCGCAGTGACGAGAGACGAAGACAACAAAGCAGATGGACTTTTTGAGCGGCCTGAGACTACACCCTCGCCTCCACCGGCTTCAACCTCTCCTTGAACCAGAACGCCGCAAGGGATGCTACCTCCTCAAGCGCGCCTGGCTCCTCGAAGAGGTGTGTCGCCCCTGGCACGATCACAAGCTCCTTGTCGCATTTGAGTTTCGAGTACGCCTTCCTGTTGAGCTCTATCACGACATCGTCCCTGCCCCCGACTATGAGGAGCGTCGGAGCCTTGACCTTGGGCAAGGAATCGAATGCGAGGTCGGGCCTCCCGCCGCGCGATACGACCGCCCCTATGACCTCTCCCATGCTGACGGCGGCCTTCAGGGCCGCGGCCGCGCCCGTGGATGCTCCGAAGTACCCTATCCTCATCCCGGGCATCTCGTCTTTAAGCCAAAGGGTAGCCGTCTCCAGCCTGCCGGAGAGGAGTTCTATATCGAACCTCGTGTCATAGTCCATGTCCTCTTCCCTCGTAAGGAGGTCCATGAGGAGCGTGCCCATCCCTGATTTGCGGAGGACCTGCGCCACGAAGTTGTTCCTGGGGCTGTGGCGCGAAGACCCGCTGCCATGGGCGAAAAGGACTATGCCCTCCGCGCCCTCCGGGACGGCGAGCGCGCCTTCGAGCCTGGCCTTTCCCGCCTCTATGAATACAAGCTGTTCGGAAGAATTTACAAGCCTCATCGTCCGCTCCTCTTTGAGGTTGTGTGGCCCGGATTATAACCTCAAAAACACCCGTCACTTGCAAGTGCAGTCAGCGGACTTCTTGCCGCATCCGCTGCAGACTCCGCCTTCTATCGGCGCGCCGCACTTCTTGCAAGGGGTGCAACCGCATACCTGGCACATAGGCCACCTCCTTTGATGTAGAGGTCTTTATCTTTTGTCTAAGTATTGCCATAGATTTTCCCGATGTCAATACTATGGTAAATGGCTTGTTTTTGTTATGGTATTTCCATTTCCAATCGTTTTTGACGCGCCTTAATCGCCCGGTTTTCACAAAGAGAGCGCGCCGGAAAACTGCACAAAAAAAGGGCAGGGTTGTCCCCTGCCCTGCTGATCATTAGATTATAGATGGAGTTGATTTATCTGAAGAGTCTCCCCGCAATCCCGGCGACATGCTTGCCCTGGAAGCGGGCCATCGCGAGCTCGTTTTCAGACGGCATCCTCTCTCCCGTCGGAGACGCTATGGTAGTTACCCCGTACGGGCTCCCGCCGCTTATCTCGTTCATAGTCATCTGTCTCTGCTCCGAGTACGGGAGCCCTACTATCACCATGCCCTGGTGGAGAAGGGTCGTATGGAAGCTCAATATGGTCGACTCCTGCCCGCCGTGCTGTGTGGCCGTGGATGTGAATACAGACCCGACCTTTCCGATGAGAGTCCCCTTCATCCAGAGGCCCCGGTCGCGTCAAGGAACGCCCTCATGGAGGCGGACATGTTGCCGAAGCGGGTCGGCGTCCCGAATATGACGGCGTCAGGCTCGCTAAGGTCGTCGATTGTCGCGACAGGCACGTGGGCGAAGGCCTTCTTCGCCTCGGTCGCCCCCATCTTGGCGATTATATCGTCCGACAATATCTCCTTTACCTGGAGCACCTTTACAGCCGCCCCGGCCTCCTTCGCCCCTTCGGCTATTGCCTCGGCCATCTTCCAGACGTGCCCGTAGACGCTGTGGAATATGACGTTCACCTTCATTTGCGCCCTCCTTCGTAATTGGATTCGGAACCTTTAGAGTTTATTGAGGCCGTTCAACGCGGCCTCTTTATACGCCTCCGAGAGCGTCGGGTAGTTGAATACGACATCCTTGAAGTAATCTACGGGACCGCCGAAGTTAAGCACCGCCTGCCCTATGTGGATGAGCTCGGAGGCCTTTTCCCCAATTATGTGGACGCCCAAAAGCCTCCTCGTATCCCTCTCGAAGAGGAGTTTCAGCATCCCGTGGACGTCCCCTATTATCTGCCCGCGCGCGACCTCGTGGAAGTACGCGCAACCGGCCTCGTAGGCGACGTGCTTCTCAGAGAGGCTGTCCTCGGTCTCTCCGACCATCGATATCTCCGGTATCGTGTATATACCGAAGGGCAGGTGCCCGGCGAGGACGCAGGTGAGACCTTCCTTCTCGAAGGCGTGGCAGACGGCGCGTCTGCCCTGCTCCATCGAGGTCGAGGCCAGCGAAGGAAAACCTATCACGTCCCCTATGGCGTAGATGTGCGGGACGTTTGTCCGGAGGCTTTCGTCGACATTGATGAGCCCCCTCTCCCCTGCCTTTATGCCGAGGGCTTCGAGGTTCAGCGTGTCCGTGTTGCCCACCCTTCCCATGGTATAAAGGAGCTTTTCGGACAATATGAGCTTGCCGCTTTTAAGGTGCGTGGCGACCCTCTCCCCATCGGTCGCTATCTTCACTACCTCTTCCTTGAGCCTCAGGGTAACACCCGAGTGCCTCATCCAGTATATGAGGTTGTTCACGATCTCCTCGTCGGCGAAGGCGAGGAGCCGCTCTTTTCTTTCGACGAGGTTCACTGCGACACCTAGGGCCGCGAAGATGCAGGCGTACTCGCACCCGATGACGCCTCCTCCGATAATGGTCAGGCTCCTCGGGATGGCCTGGAGCCCCAATATCGTATCGCTGTCGTAGACGTGTTCGGAATCGAACGGTATGTCAGAGGGGCGGGCGGGCCTCGAACCCGTCGCTATTATGATGAAGTCGCTTTTGTATTCCTCCCCGGCGCCGGTCCTCCCCTTGACGAGAAGCGTATGGTCATCGACAAAAGAGGCGTCCCCGTAGATAATCTCGACGTTGTTCCTGTTGAACTGGTCGATTATGACCTCCATCTGCTTCCTTATGACCTCGGTCTTCCTGTACATGAGCTCCGTGAGCGTCACGTCCCTGCCGAGCGTGAACTGAAAGCCGAAGACCGCCCTCTGCTTGAAACCGGCGAGGAAGAGGGCCGTCTCGCGGAGCGTCTTCGATGGGAGGGTCCCGGTGTGGAGGCCCGCGCCGCCGATATACGGGGACCGCTCGATTATCGCGACCTTTTTGCCGAGCTTGGCCGCCTGTATCGCGGCCTTCTGGCCGCCGGGGCCCGAGCCGATGACAAGACAATCGTATCTCTTCATAACGCCTCTTTCGGGTCTTTTGGATGAATAACGCTACCCCCGGACCGGGGCTCGCGATGAAAGGCGGGGACTGATCGACTCAAGACGACTTCTCCTGGAAGGGATTGTTCAAGCCCTCGTAGATCACATCGGAACGTCCCCAAGGGCGCTTAGTGGACGGAGCCTATGGCCCGTTCGATCTTTTCCCTGACCTCTCTCGCCACTAACCCGAGAGCCGGGTTCTCGACCATCGAAAGGGATATTACAGGGTCTATCGACGCGACGGTCGAGCCGCCCTCGTCGTTCTCGTAGACGATCACGTTGCACGGGAGCATGAGCCCTATGTCGTTCTCTATGGTGAGGGCCTTGTACGCCGTCTCGGGGGTGCAGGCCCCGAAGATGATATACTTCCTGAAGTCCTTGCCGAGCTTCTCCCTGAGGAGTTCCGTGACGTGGACCTCGGAGACGATGCCGAACCCCTCATTTTCGAATGCGGCCCTGGCCTTGACCACGGCCTCGTCGTACCCGCAGTCGAGCTTCCGGGAAATAGCGTATCTGCTCATGACCCTCCTCAAGGCCGAAAGGTTAGTGTTTACCGGCTACTTGAAATCGAAGAGGTCCGGGGAGAGGTCAGGCCCGGATTCGAGGTCGGTCATGTCGACGTCCTCTGTTTTTTCCCCGCCCGGTCCGTAAGATACGACCTTTATCGGAAGAAAAAGCCTTTTATCAAGCCAGATGACGTACCGGTGGACGCCGCTCACCTCTTTGCCTTCTTTGCCGATTACTTCCAGAACGACGGCGTCCCTGCCGTTGACGGACTCTTCCCCCCGGAGCCCCGCCCCGCCGCCTTCGTTCAATCTCCAGACATTTTCAAGGAGGGCCCCGATGTGGGACTTATCGACCGTGTGCCCCTTCGAGCTCCTTACAAGCCTGTCTTCAGGGGAGAGGTCCAATACGAGGGATTTGAAAAACCCGAACGGGCGGAGCTTCACGCGCTTCAAGTCCGGGTTATACACGAGGACCGCCCCCCTGTGGGGCTCCTCGAACTCCATCCTTATCCAGCCGGGCTTCCTGAAGAAGTATCTTATCTCCTCCTTATCATCATTCTCGGACCTGATGGTCACGGTGTACGTATCGAGCCGTGCGAAGGCCTCGGAGGCCTTCATGAGCGCCTCGTCCCCGGCGGTCACCGCCGCTATCAAAAAAAAAAGCCCAGGAGCATTTTTCTTTTCCAGGCGGCAAAGGCATTGATATCATAAGGCTACTCTAAAAATTAGATATTTTTTCTGAGGTCAAGGAAGGGCGGAAAGTGAATTACCGCGGGCTAAAGCCCGCGGTTTCTGACCTGCTGGCATAATCTGGCCATGATTATTTCTGCTGGTTCCGGATGTACTTCTTTAAAACTTCCTCGTCAATTTGCCCTATACTCTCGGCAAAATAGCCATC
>JACREV010000277.1 GCA_016218095.1 Deltaproteobacteria bacterium
CTGCAAGAGCCCCATGTCGAAGGTGTCGGTCACGTGCCCCTCTATCATGGAGGAGATGACCTTTTTCGAGACGGCAAAAGAGTCCTTCGTCGTCGTGAACTTGAAGTACGGCCTGTTGCTGACGTCCAGCACGACTGTAGCAAGCGAGTCCATCATCGGCACGTCACTTGAGGCGCACCTTTTTATACCGGAGGCACCGGCAAGGGCCTTTTTTACCGCCTCGCCGAGGGTGATACCCACGTCCTCGACCGTGTGGTGGAGGTCGACATGGACGTCTCCCTTTGCCCTGATCTTCAAGTCAAAGAGGCCGTGCCTCGCAAAATTCTCGAGCATGTGGTCGAAGAAGGGGATAGGCGTCTTTACGTCCGCCTTGCCGCTCCCGTCGAGGTTTACTTCTATCGCGATTTCGGTCTCGCGGGTCTTTCTTAAGACCTTTGCCTTGCGGGCCATTTATTCTCCTATAACGATTCCATTGGCGCAATTTTTGAAAACATTTCCTGAGAGTTGAGAACCTCCGACATGAAAGGCATTTTTATCAGAATAGATGTTAAGGCCGAGATGGCGCAAATCCAAGCTGATATGCGCCGTTCCGTTGTCAATGGAAAGCTCGATCAATTTTTTTTCGACCTTTGATTCAGGCAGATTGAGCCAAATGGATACTGATTTATTGTCAGCTTTTACTGTAACATTCCCCGCTATTTTGTCATTGTTCTCGATATGTATAGGGGTGTTTGCGGGTGGAGATAAAACTTTAAAGCTCAATTTGACCTGGTCATCAATTGTATAGGAAAACAATGGGGTGCCGAAAACCACCATAATATTCCCGCAATTCTCAAATGTATTGGACCCAAGAATGGCGCGTTTCATGCCGCTTTCCCGTATTTGATATTTATTCGAGCCCCGATGATTTCGGAACTGCCTTCTGTTTCGCTAATTGCAGGGAACTTAATGAAACCATTTTCGACTATAATTCCTTTTGTAATAGGGAAAAGGTTAGAATAATATTTATCAGTCGCTTCGGGTGAATGGAAGATGAAGAGGCCTCTGCTCCCGATCAATTCACGGATTCTGTTCCTGATAGGCTCGATTAAGGTCAGAAATTCATCTTCTTCAGAAAAAGGGATATAAAAAACATCGATAGCAAACTCGCGGCCGTCGAAATCCACACGGGTCGTTCTCTCATCAACCCATCTGACCGGATATTTAAAGCCGATCTGTTGCTCGATAAGATTTATTATTTCCTCTTTAATCTCGTGTCTCATAGCTTTTTTCCTCATTTGTAAAGTGCTCTAAGAACTCAAATGCAATTATAACTGATTTTTTTGCCTCTTCCTTTGTAATTTCATCAGGATAATAATCTGCTTTCACTCGTCTTCCATAAAGACGCTCCCATTTATTCATTTGAAAAGGGCTTATCATGCCATATTTATCACATAATGTTTCATGAAAACCACGATGACGCCAGTAGTAATGGCCGTCATATGTTTCGTCAGGTGGATTTTCTCCTAATACATCTTCTAAAAGATGCCATGCTTTAAGATAAGCTGCATAATACGCCCTGGAAGCCGATGAATCGAAAAAAGATTTTTCAAATAATAATTTGGCAGCTTCATAATTAGAAGTAGCCTTATCATCCATGCCCATATTAACGCCCTCTTTTTGAAAACCTCGCCCCGGCGCTTAGGCCGTGCGCCTCCAGCCCTTCGAGTTCGGCGAACCTCTTTACAGACGGGCCGAGCGTCTTTATAGCTGAAGGAGATAAGTTTATAACGCTCGTCCTCTTTATGAAGTCGGAGACTCCCAGGGGGGATGAGAACCGCGCCGTGCCTCCTGTCGGGAGCGTGTGGTTCGGGCCCGCGAGGTAGTCTCCGGCGGCCTCCGGGGTGTTCCTCCCAAGGAATATCGCGCCGGCGTTCTTTATAAGACCCATGAGAGCGAACGGGTCTTCGACGAATAATTCGAGATGCTCGGGCGCTATCCTGTTCGAAATTTCGGCGGCTTCAACCAAGTCCCTCGCCACGATTATCGCGCCGTAGCGTTCAATCGACTTTTCGGCTATGGCGCGCCGCTTGAGTTTCCTTGCGAGCCTCTTTACCTCTCCGGCCACTTTAGTCGCTATTTTTTTAGAAGTGGTGATGAGTATGGATGACGCCAGCTCGTCGTGCTCTGCCTGCGAAAGCAGGTCGAGCGCCATCCACTCGGCAGAGCCCGTGCCGTCGTTTATGATGAGTATCTCGCTCGGCCCGGCTATCATGTCGATATCGACCTTGCCGAATACGAGCCGCTTGGCGGTGGCTACATAGATATTGCCCGGCCCTGTTATCTTATCGACCTTGGGGACCGAAGAGGTGCCGAAGGCGAGAGCGCCGATCGACTGCGCCCCGCCTATGCGGAAGACCTTATCGACCTTGGCGACCTTGGCCGCAACAAGGACGTAAGGGCTTATGCCGTCTTTACCGGGGGGCGTGACCATTATGACCTCTCCGACACCCGCCACGCGCGCCGGTATCGCGTTCATGAGGACGGTCGAAGGGTACGCCGCCTTTCCTCCGGGTACATAGATGCCCGCGCGCTCAATGGGGGTGACCCGCGAGCCGAGGACCGTCCCGTCGCTTTCGGTCGTAAACCATGACTGCTGGATCTGTCTTTTGTGGAATGACTCGATGCGGGAGGCTGAGAGCTCTATTATGGAGAGGTCGTCTTTGGAAATTTTCTTTACGGCAGAGTCTATCTCTTTTTCGGTGACACGGAGAGAGCCTTCTATCTCCACGCCGTCAAAACGTCTGGTATATTCGACGACGGCCGCGTCCCCGTCTCTTTTTACATCGGAGAGGATTTTTTTGACAGCCTCCTCGACGGCGGAGGTGTCCGCCTCGCCCCTGCCGAGTATGGACGCGAGGAGCCCGTCAAAGCCTTTGTCGCTGGTATTGATGACTCGCATTGTAAGGCCTACTTCGCCCCGACAGTAGCAACGGCCTTTGTAAGCCGCTCGACGAGGTCCTTTACCCTCTTGGGCTTGGTCTTAAGGCTCGCCCTGTTGCAGACGAGCTTCGATGAGATATCGGTGATCGTCTCTACCTCGACGAGGCCGTTCTTCCGGAGGGTCTCTCCTGTCTGGACGAGGTCGACTATGCGCTCCGAGAGGCCCAGAAGCGGCGCGAGCTCTATGGAGCCGTAGAGCTTGATTATCTCGACCTGTATGCCTTTATCGAGAAAATATTTGAGAGTGATGTTCGGGTACTTGGTCGCGACCCTTATGTGGGTCCAGTGCCTGGGGTTGTCCTTCTGGACGAGTTCCCTGGGTTCCGCGACCATCATCCTGCACGCGCCTATCTTAAGGTCCAACGGCTCGTAGAGGTCCTTCTGCTGTTCCATGAGGACGTCTTTTCCGGCTATGCCCATGTCTGCCGCGCCGTACTCGACGTAGGTCGGGACGTCCTGGCTCCTTATTACCATGAAGCGCAGGCCCTCCGCAATGTTTTCGAAGATGAGCTTCCGCTCGTCCTGGAGTATTTCGCTAAAGTCGACGCCCGCGGCCCTGAATAAGGTCGCCGCCTCCTTGAGGATGCGCCCCTTGGGGAGCGCGATGGTGAGTGTGTCGTTCAGGTTCTTCTTCATTCCTTGACCCTCTCGATGTTCGCTCCGAGCGCTTTTAATTTCGTCTCTATCCGTTCATAGCCCCTGTCGAGGTGGTAGATCCTCGACACCTCCGTCTTCCCTTCGGCGACGAGCCCGGCGAGGATGAGAGACGCGCTCGCCCGAAGGTCCGTTGCCATCAAGGGCGCGCCGGAGAGGCGTTTTACTCCCCGCACGACCGCGCACCTGCCGTCTACCGTAATGTCCGCGCCCATCCTTTTAAGTTCGCTCACGTGCATGAACCTGTTTTCGAATACCGTCTCGGTTATGACGGATAAGCCGCTCCCTATCGCCATCATCGCCATCATCTGCGCCTGCATGTCGGTCGGGAAGCCGGGGTAGGGGATGGTCTTTACGTCCACGCTCCTTATCGGCCAGTCGCCGATGACGCGCACCCCGCCCTCCTCCTCCACGACCTCCGTCCCGGTCTCCTTGAGCTTGGTGTTCAGCGCGTCGAGATAGTGGTAGGGGCAGTCTTTTATGAATACGTTGCCGCGCGTCATGGCGGAGGCGACCATGAACGTCCCGGCCTCTATCCTGTCCGGGATGACGCGGACCTCGACGGGCTTTAGTTCCGCAACACCCTCTATCCTTATCGTATCGGTCCCCGCGCCGACTATGTGCGCGCCCATCCTGTTGAGCGTATCGGCGAGGCAGACGACCTCCGGCTCGAGCGCCGAATTTTCAAGTATCGTCGTGCCCTCGGCGTGGACCGCCGCGAGCATGAGGTTCTCTGTCCCGGTGACGGTCGTCGTGTCCATGTATATTTTGGCGCCCTTGAGCCTTTCGGCGCGGACCTCGACATACCCGCTCTCAATCGTAATATCCGCCCCCATCTGCCGGAGTCCCTTTATGTGGAGGTCTATGGGGCGCGCGCCTATGGCGCACCCGCCGGGAAGAGACACGCGCGCGCGCTTGAAGCGCGAGACAAGCGGCCCGAGGACGAGTACGGAGGCCCGCATGGTCTTGACCATGTCGTACGGGGCCTCCGGGGCATTTACATCGCGCGTGCGTATTTTAAGCGTGCCGTCCGGGGTGTCGGGGGCGATCTCGGCGCCGAGATGGACGAGGAGTTTTTTGAAGGTGTCTATGTCCTTGAGCTTCGGGACATTGGTGATGGTGGTCCAGTCCGAGGTGAGGAGGGCGGCGGCCATGAGGGGGAGCACGGCGTTCTTCGCGCCGCTTACCGCGACCTCGCCCACGAGCCTGTTCCCGCCTTCGATGACTATCTTATCCATTTCAGGTTGCCTTTTTTAAGTATTTGATTTTAAATCTCCTCCCCCTTGACGGGGGAGGGCGGGTGGGGGTGAAAAATCTCACCCTCCCGGAGCCCCATCCCATCAATTAGGCTTGGGGAGGGGAGGAAGATGATACCCCGTAGTCTTCTGCGGGGTGGTTTATAGAGACTGGCGCTTAAGCCGTTTTACTGCGCCTTTGCGACCGCCTCTCGCGCGGAGTTCTTCTCGGAGTTCTTCAGCGCCTCGGTCTGATAATACGCTATTATGTTGTCGGTAAGCTCCGTAAGGTCGCCTTCCATGACCTCGCTTAACCTGTGGAGCGTGAGCCCTATCCTGTGGTCGGTCACGCGGTTCTGCGGGAAGTTGTACGTCCGGATCTTTTCGGACCTGTCGCCGGTGCCTACCTGCGTCCTCCGGTCGGCCGCTATCTTCTTCTGCTGTTTCTGTATCTTCATGTCCAGTATGCGGGCCATGAGGACCTTGAACGCCTTCGCCCTGTTCTTGTGCTGGCTCTTCTCCTCCTGGCAGGCGACGACGACCCCCGTGGGGATGTGCGTCATGCGGACGGCCGTCTCTACCTTGTTCACGTTCTGGCCGCCGTGGCCGCCGGAACGGTAGGTGTCGACGCGTATGTCTTCCATGCGGACGTCGACCTCGACCTCCTCCGCCTCGGGCATCACGGCTACGGTGACGGTCGAGGTGTGGCGCCTCCCGGAGGCCTCTGTCTCGGGGACCCTCTGTACCCTGTGGACGCCGCTTTCGAACTTGAGGCGCGAGTACGCGCCCTTGCCTTCGATCGCCGCGATGACCTCTTTTATGCCGTTAAGCCCCGTCGGGGACGAGGACATCACCTCGACCTTCCAGCCTTTCACCTCGGCGTATCTCGAATACATCCTGTATAGCTCCGCGGCGAAGAGGGCGGACTCGTCCCCGCCTGCCCCGGCCCTTATCTCGATTATGACGGACTTGTCGTCGTTCGGGTCTTTGGGCAGGAGCATGATCTTGAGCTTCGAGAGGAGGTCTTCCTTCTTCTTCTGAAGGCCGGGGAGTTCCTCCTTGGCGAGCTCCCGGAGCTCCTCGTCCTTGCCTTCGATGATGAGCTTGTTATCGGAGAGCTCCGCGTCGGTCCTCTTCAACTCCCTGAAGACCTCGACGATCGAGCCGAGAGACGAACGCTCCTTCGCGTACCTCTGGTAGAGCTCCTGGTTGGAGATGACCTCGGGCTTTGCGAGCTCGTCGGAGATATCCATGTATCTTTTTTCTACTTCTTCGAGTCGTTTTTGTATCATATAAGTTTTATGATCCCCCTCCTTACCAAGGAGGGGTTAGGGGAGGTCGTCTTTACTTTCAAACCACCCCTCCCAACCTCCCCTTGTTAAGGGGAGGAGTTAAATTGCAAAATCTCCAGATGAATATCTTATAATCCCCTCTCCCCTTGTGGGAGAGGGCGAGGGCGAGGGGTGTCTTTCACCCCGCATAAAGTCCCCTCCCGTCAATTCAAAAAGGGGAGGGGAGACTTTGGAGTGTTTCACTTGTAAAATAACCGCGCGGCACAGCCTCAGAGCCCCTTGAACTTCTCCCTTATCTCTTTGGGGTGTCCGCAGGTCATCTCGCCTTCCTGGCACTTGCCCCTTACGCACGAGGGGCCGGAGTCCCTGAATATGAACGGGGCCTTGTTCTTTGCGGCCTTGAGCATCTCCGTCGCCATCTCCCTTATCTCCCACTGGGCCCTCTCGCAACAGCGGAGCGAGAAGAAGTGGAGGAGCTCCCGCGCGTTCATGGTTACGATTATCTTCGTGCAGGCGGCGTTGGGGAGGAGATAGCGGGCGTCCTCGGCGGCCACACCCTCGGCGACGAGCTCGGAGTAGAGCTTGTACGCGCGCGCGACGGCGGAAGCAAACCTCTTTTTTTGGGCCGCGTCCTTTCCGATGGAGGGCGGGACGACGAACTCTGGCTCTTTCGCGGTCACGTACCGCTGGCTTTGCTGGGAGTATGAGGCGAGGCGGTGGCGGACGAGCTGGTGCGAGGTCGCCCTCGATATGCCTTCTATGCCGAAGGTGAACGAGGCGTGCTCAAGGACCGAGAGGTGCCCCATCTTGAGGATCCTGCCGAGGAACTTCTCGGTGGAGGCCGCGTCGACCTTATCCGCGAGCGCGGATATTGTGGACGCGGAATAGCAGAGCCTCGCGGCCATGCAGACCGTCTTCTCGGGGTCGGGGGTGAAACTCAGGAGTTGTACCTTCAACATTCCCCCTCCGCGGTCCTTCAGGCCCCCTTGTTGCTCCGGTACTTTCTATTGAATTTTTCGATCTTGCCGGCGGTGTCCATGAACCTCTGCTCGCCGGTGTAGAAGGGGTGACAGCTCGAGCAGATGTCTACCGAGAGCTCCTTCTTCGTCGAGCGGGTCTCGACGATGTTGCCGCAGACGCAGTGGACCTTCGCGGCTTCGTACTTGGGGTGGATGTTTTCCTTCATATATCTTTCCTCCGTTGATGTCTGTATGGGTGTAGCCCGGGCAGTCCTTCTTACGCAAACGCCCGGCCGGAACCGTAATAGTTAATATTAACAACTAAGTACATTGAGTGCAAGGAAAAAAACTTTGTACCAAGCGGTTGAAAATAGTAGGGATTTCGGTGGGGGTGGGGCAAGGGGTCTATTTTTAAGGTTTTTTGTAGGCTGGGCTGAGGAACGAAGCCCTAAGTATTGTAGGTTGGGTTAGCGAAGCGTAACCCAACAAATCCGTTTTATTCCAGCCCCACGCCCTTGTCAAACACTATCTTGCGCTCAGCGCCCCAATCCCTGTCGTATATGCCCTTGCTTACATATCGGTGAAAGCTTGAGTACGGCCACTCCTTCGGCGACCTCGCAAGCCCGTGTTTTGCAGGGTTGTAATGGATATACTCGACATGCCTTATGAAATCACCCTCGTCCACAATCGTGTGTTCCCAAAATCGGCGTTGCCAAACCGCCTGCTCGCCTCTTTTCAATCTGGATGCATCCCTGGGACTCTTAAATTCATCCCGGCATCCTTTTGTGAAGAAACCCTTAAAGAGCCTCCACCGTATCGAGAAATCGTTGTCGTTTTCAGGCAGAGTCCAGATGCAATGGATGTGGTCCGGCAATAATACGAATGCCTCAATTTCAAAAGGATGCTTGTCAATGGCGCGCTTAAAAGCTTCTTTTACGAGCATTACATTGGCCTCGCGGCACAAAATCTTTTTTCTTCCGTGCGTGACCACGGTAAAGAAAAATGACGCCCCTTTAGCTTTCGACCTGCGATATCGCATATCCTGCGTTTGCGTTGGGTTACGCTTCGCTAACCCAACGCTACATTTATATACAAAAAAGGCGGGACTAACGAGTCCCGCCTTTTGTTTTGAGTCATATTCTATCCCTGTAGCCTTACTTGCTCATCGACTCCAGGAACGACTTGTTCGACGGCGCGTGCTGGATCTTATCCAGCAGGAACTCCATCGATTCTATTGGGTTGAGCGGCTGGAGGACCTTTCTAAGTATCCAGATCCTGTTCAGCGTCTCCTTTGTAAGGAGCAGGTCTTCCTTCCTCGTGCCGGACTTGTTCAGGTCGATCGCCGGGAAGATCCTTCTCTCCGAGAGCTTCCTGTCGAGGACGATTTCCATGTTGCCCGTTCCCTTGAACTCTTCGAAGATGACCTCGTCCATGCGGCTACCGGTGTCGATAAGGGCCGTCGCGATGATGGTCAAAGAGCCGCCTTCTTCGATGTTCCTCGCGGCTCCGAAGAACCTCTTGGGCTTATGAAGGGCGTTGGAGTCGACGCCGCCCGAGAGTACCTTGCCCGAGGGCGGGACGACTGCGTTGTACGCGCGGGCGAGCCTCGTGATGGAGTCGAGCAGGATGACAACGTCCTTCTGGTGCTCGACGAGCCTCTTTGCCTTTTCGATGACCATCTCGGATACCTGCACGTGCCTTGCCGCGGGCTCGTCAAACGTCGAGCTTATTACCTCGCCCTTTACCGACCTCTGCATGTCGGTGACCTCTTCAGGACGCTCGTCGATGAGGAGCACGAGGAGGACGACCTCGGGGTGGTTGGTGGTAATCGAGTTCGCTATCTTCTGCAGGAGTATCGTCTTGCCTGCCCTCGGCGGGGAGACGATGAGACCCCTCTGCCCCTTGCCGATGGGGGTAAACAGGTCCATGACCCTCATGGAAATGTCGCTGTTCGGGGCGATCTCCAGGTTTAGCTTCTCCTGCGGGTATAGAGGCGTCAGGTTGTCGAA
>JACREV010000037.1 GCA_016218095.1 Deltaproteobacteria bacterium
CGTGCCCTGGCTTATCTCGGGCTGGTACGGGGTGTAAGAGGTGTAAAACTCGGACCTTGAGATGACTGAGTCTACGACCGCGGGTATGTAGGGGTTGTACGCGCCTGCCCCAAGGAAGCTCGAATAGTCCTCTACCGTCGAGTTCCTCGCCGCCTTTTCTTTCAGCGCCTTTGTAAGCTCCTGCTCTGTAAGACCCTTCGGGAGCTTAAGCTCCCCTTTAAGCCTTGCGTTTTCAGGTACGGCGATGAGGTCGTCTATCTTTTCCGCCCCAACCGCCTTTAAAAGGTGGGCTCTGTCTTTTTCTGTATGCGGGATGTACGGCACTTCTTCTACTTCTCTTCTTCTATGAACTTCTGGTACTCGTCCGACGACATGAGGTCGCCGAGGTCGTTGGGGTTGCCTACCTCCACCTTTATCATCCAGGCGTCGCCGTACGGGTCCTCGTTGATCGCCTCTGGACTGTCGATGATGGCGTCGTTGACCTCATGGACCGACCCGCTTATCGGCGAGTAGAGGTCCGAGACCGCCTTTACCGACTCGACGACCCCGAAGGGCTCGTTCTTCGTGACCGTGCCGCCCTCCGGGGGCAGTTCCACGTAGACCACGTCCCCGAGAGAGTCCTGGGCGTAGTCGGTGATGCCGACGGTGGCGATGTTGCCTTCGACCTTAACCCATTCATGCTCTTTGGTGTACTTAAGGTCCTTCGGGAACTCCATATTAGTATCTCCTTTCCTTAACAGCTCAGATAAAATTGCGCTCTTTTGTTGACTTCCGTATCAGTATTAAATGGATCCCCGATAAAGACAATCGGGGATGACACACGCTTAGTAAGGCCTTTTGTAGAACGGGAGCTTTACCACCTCGGCCTTCGCGGCCCTGCCCCTTATGACTATGTCGACTTCAGTGCCGATCTCCCTGAAGGCGGGCTCCACGAACCCCGTGCCTATGCCGGCCTTGAGCGACGGCGACATCGTGCCGCTCACCACTTCCCCTATCTTTTTGCCGTTCTTCGCTATCTCGTAACCGGCGCGCGGGATGCCGGGGTCCTTCATCCTGAACCCCACGAGCGTCCTCTTTACGCCTGCGGCCTTCTGCGCCCTCAAGGCCTCGGCCCCGATGAACTCCCTGCCTTCGAGCTTGACGTATCTTCCGAGGTTCGCCTCTATCGGGGTTATACCCTCGCCGAGCTCGTGTCCGTAGAGGGGGTAGCCCATCTCGAGCCGGAGCGTGTCCCTTGCGCCTAAGCCCACCGGCGCGATGCCGAACTCTTCGCCGGAGTACATGAGCGCCCCCCAGAGCTCTTTGGCGTCTGACGGGGCGATGTATAGCTCGAAACCGTCCTCTCCGGTGTAGCCGGTCCGCGAAACGATCCCCTCGATACCGCCCGCAAGCTCGGCGATGACGAAGTGAAAGGGCTTTATCTCAGAGGGCGGTATGTCGCTCAAGTCCTCGAGGACGCTTGCCGCGTTAGGCCCCTGTATGGCTATCTGGCCGTACTCATCACTCAGGTTCTCAACAAGCGCGATGGAGGATACCTGCCCCTTTATCCACTCGTAGGCCTTGTCGGTGTTCGACGCGTTTACGCAAAAGAGGAAACGCTCGTTATTGTACCGGTAGACAATCGTGTCGTCGACGACGCCGCCGTTCGGGTAGCAGAGGAGCGTGTACTGGCACTGGCCGTCGGTGACGCGGCTGATGTCGTTCGTCATGAGGAGGCGCACAGCCTCCTCGGCCCTGGGCCCCGAGACCTCGATCTCGCCCATGTGGCTCACGTCGAAGATGCCGCAGGCGGATCTCACCGCAAGGTGCTCCTCGATCACTCCCTTGTACTGAACGGGCATTTCCCAGCCCGCGAAATCGACTATCCTCGCGCCGAGAGAAAGATGTATGTCGTATAAAGGCGTTCTTTTAAGCACCGTGGAATAAACTGCGGACGAGCGCAAAAACCCTCCGGAAAATTTTAAGCATCTGAATTATTACTAAATGAAAAAAAAATGTCAAAGAAAAAAACGCCTTCGCGTCTTTTTTCCGCGTCACGGCAAAAAAAACGGGCCGGGCTCATCTGTAGTCGGGCCGCGCTGGTGCCGTTTTTTATGGTATTATAAACAATAAATCCCCTCTGTCAAAATATTAAGCGCATGCCCTTCTTAGGCCTATTACTCAACGACCGTCCGTTCGCAGAGAAGCTCCTGTCGCCCGATACGAGGTCGATAATGCTCCTCGGTGAGGCGGATACCGGAAAGACGACGCTCGCCGAGGGGCTCGGGGCCTTCCTTTCAAAAGACTTCAAGACCGCGGCCGTCGACCTCGACATGGGGCAATCCCGCATAGGCCCGCCTGCGACCGTCGGCTGGGGGTTCGCGAACGGGGACGCTGCCTGGGACGAGATCGCCCCTGAGGAGATATACTTCACGGGCGCGCTCTCCCCTCCGGGGTCCCTTGTCCCGACGCTCGTTGGGGCGAAGCGCATGACGGAAGGCGCGCTAAAGCGCGCCGAAAAGGCGGTCATAGACACGACCGGGCTCGTCTCAGGCGAGATAGGCACTATCCTCAAGCAGTACAAGATAGAGTTGCTGCGCCCGGATATCGTCATCGCCCTTGAGAGATACGGCGAGCTCGGCGAGATAATAGACGGTTTCAAGTCATCGGAGAGGCCTAAGATATGGCGGCTTAAGGCCCCCGAGGCCGTACGGACCAAGACCGGGCTACAGAGGGCCGCCTACAGGGAACAAAGGTTCAGTGAGTACTTCGCGGGGTCCCGGCTGATCGAAGTCTCCTTGAACGTGGTCGGCCTGAGATACACCGGAGGCAGGGGCGGCGAAATAGCCGGCAGGCTCGTCTCGTTCAGGGACCCGTCACAAAAGGACCTCGCTTTGGGTATAATAGAAGAGAAGGAC
>JACREV010000046.1 GCA_016218095.1 Deltaproteobacteria bacterium
ACCCCCTTCCTTGAGAAAAAATAACCGGAGGCACTTTTAATGAGCACCATTACAGTCTGGTTCATCAGATGCGCGATGATCTACTTCCTTTTAGCGATACTCCTCGGACTCCAGATGAGTGTCGCGGGCCCCGTATACCCCTGGATGCCTATTCACGTCCACTTCAACCTCTTGGGCTGGATGTCGATGATGATATACGGCGTCGGCTACCACATACTCCCGAGGTTCAGCGGCAAGCCCCTCTGGAGCGACAAGCTCTCTTACTGGCAGTTGTGGCTCTCGAATATCGGCCTCATCGGCATGGCCGCGGGCTGGTGGGTGCGCACCTCGACCGGGGAATCGATGGTACTGCTGGCGTTCTCGGTATTGGAAGCTATCTCTGTGGTATTCTTCTTCCTTAACATGATGCTTACGATAAAACCGGCCCCGGCCCCGGCTAAGCCCGCCGCGCCTCCGGCCCCTGCGAAGAAATAAACTAATAAACACATGAGCGGCCCGATCGACAAGGACATGATAATAGGCGAGGTCATGGGGAAGTACCCCTCGACAGAGCCGGTCTTCAAGAAGCACTTCGGCAAGGGCTGTTTCACCTGTCCGGGATCGAACAACGAGGACATAGCATTCGGCGCCATGATGCACAACGTCGACGTCGAGACGGTCATAAAAGAGCTCAACGAGGCCGTAAACAAGAAAAAGACAAAAGGATAATCCAATGGCCATATCAAAAGAGATGGTTGTAAACGACTGCATAAAGACGTACCCGAAGACCATAGGCGTCTTCACGCAGTTCAAGATAGACTCTTGCTGCGGAGGCGCGGTCTCGATTGAGGCCGCCGCAAACCGCGACGGCGCGCCCCTGGACGAGCTCATGGCCGCGCTCGATAAGGCGGCGGGGCAGTAAGCCGGTTTGCGCAAGAAACGCAATTACCACCTGGTTTTATTCTGTTGAGCTTCTCTTAAACTTCCCCTCCCTCGACGGGAGGGGAAAGAGGGGAGGGTGAAATCTCATCACCTCCACCCCGCCTCCCCCGTCAAGGGGGAGGAGTTTTAAACGAGCTTCTAATAACTTAACACGAAGCGATTAAGAAGACCCTTCCAAGAGGAGGTCACAATTGACTAAGACAATGGAAATAACAGAGGCGCGGGTACTGGACGCGCTTAAGGCTGTGATGGACCCTGAGCTCGGCAAGGACCTCGTCACCCTCAACATGATAAGGGACGTAAAGGTAGAAGGCACGGTCGTAAAATTCAACCTGATGCTGACGACCATGGCCTGCCCTTTGAAGAAAGAGCTCGAGGCGAACTCCATAAACGCGGTGAAGGCGATACCCGGCGTGACGGATGTTATCCTTACGACGGGCGCGGAAGTGCCGCAGGCAAAGAGATTGCCTGACAAGGCGCCTATACCGGGTGTCAAGAACACCATAGCGGTCGCGAGCGGCAAGGGCGGCGTGGGCAAATCCACCGTCGCCGTGAACCTCGCGCTCGCGCTCGCAAAGTCCGGCGCAAAGGTCGGCCTTTTGGACACCGACATCTACGGGCCGAGCATCCCGACTATGCTCGGCATACACGAGCCGCTCCTGGCTACCCCTGAGGAAAAACTTATTCCCCTTGAAAAGTTCGGGGTGAAGCTCGTCTCGGTCGGTTTCATGCTCGACGAGGAGACCCCTCTCATCTGGAGGGGGCCTCTTATCATGCAGTTGGTAAAACAGTTCCTCATGGGTGTGGAGTGGGGGGAGCTCGACTACCTCGTAATAGACCTTCCTCCGGGCACCGGGGACGTGCAATTAACGCTCGTGCAGACGATACCCTTGACGGGCGCGGTGATAGTGACGACCCCGCAGGACGTGGCTCTCATAGACGCGAGACGCGCGATAAAGATGTTCCACGAGGTGAAGGTGCCGGTACTCGGCATCATCGAGAACATGAGCTTTTTCGTCTGCCCGCACTGCAACGAGACGACAGAGATATTCAGCCACGGCGGGGGAGAGAAGACGAGCGAGAGATACCAGGTGCCGTTCCTTGGGAAGATCCCGATAGATATCGAGATAAGGGCAGGCGGAGACGCGGGCAGGCCCATAGTGGACGCTGACCCGGCCTCCGTCCACTCGGTTGCGTTCGTAAAGATCGCGGAATCGGTGGCGAGCAGGATAAGCGTCCTCGACCTCTGCTAACGACTCTCTGTCATTGCGAGCGGAGCGAAGCAATCTCATAAAGTCGCAAAACGCCGCAGTCACTGAAATACAAAAAAGGGCCGGAGGAACTTCCTCCGGCCCTTTTTTTCGATCGCCCCGCTTAGGCGTAGAAGCTATGCGGGATCTTGTCCAGGAAGGCCGCGCCGACGAGCATGCCGGTCGAAAGGACCGCCACCACCGCGATATATATCCTGTTCGCTATCTTTATCTCCCTGTCCATTTTAATACCTCCTTCTCTTGCGTCCGTCCGGCACCATTGCCTTTACTGCCTTTTCTGATTACCATTATACTCTACGGAGATTAGAGGAAAATTAAGACAAGAACAATCCTCTTTCA
>JACREV010000044.1 GCA_016218095.1 Deltaproteobacteria bacterium
AACGTCTCCGCCCAATCCGCAGTGTAAAGACCTTCATCGACAAATCCATGAAACGACGAATGCTTCCACTCAACAGGCGAACGGACTAATCAGTGTTTTACCGGGTTGTAATGTATGTATTCCACATGGCTGCGGAAATCAGGTTCATCCCTGACCTGATGCTCCCAGAAACGCAGGCAATATTTCCCAGGCCTTGATTGCAAATGGCCTGTCCCCCTGAACATCAAGGATAGTCTCTGCCAGCGCACTTATCGAATCATCCAGACATAAGACCGACTGGCCATGTATGTCACAACGGTAAAAAAGTAAACCCGTCCATCCCGAGACCTTCTGTAATCAGACATATGGATGCCGTAACCGTTATTAAATGGTGCGCACGGCGCACCCTACGCCGCTGAGATTAAACGGAAAGGGGATGGAAAGGGCGATAACAAAAAAACGGAGCAGGCCGCCTCTCCTTGCTCAGTAGTCCTCTTCGAGATAAAGCTCGTCCGTCTTGGTCTTTCTGAGCGCGAGCGGGGTCTGGCAGTAAGGGCAATAGACCTGTTCGCCCACTTTCTCGTCCCCTGCCATGGGGATCTCGACGTCGCACATCGGGCAGGTAAGATAGCTGTAGGAATACTTTTGCGCCATGAAGCGCCCCCTCCTTGCTGGCCTGTATATTATCCGGTTTCCGCGCCTCGATGTCAAGGCCCTCTCATCGCGAAAATCCAACGGATACGCGCCAAAAGCGCCAATTATCACTTGACCGCGGGTTGGAAAACAGGGACAATATTTATGAGGAGGGGGACGTGTTCAGAGAGATAAGAAAACTCTACCTCTCGGCAGGCGAGGACGTCGTCCATTTGAGGCACCCGGAATGGGGTGTCGGGAAAGTGGTCGAGGAGATGAACTCCACCATACCCGGCGGGGCAAGCATGGTCAGGATCGAGTTCAGGCACGGCGGGAACAAGACCTTCGACAACAACCTTGAGAGCCTGTGCTGTTGTTACCACGCGGGGGTGCGGAGGATCTGAGGGGGAGTTACTGAGTTTATTTAAAAAGGCGGGGTCTTTCGACCCCGCCTTTTTTCATTTCAGGTATATCCGATGAGGAAGTTCTGAATTATCATATTATGCGGGGTATGCTTCTTCTTATACTTCCCCTCCCTCGATGGGAGGGGATTGAGGGGAGGGTGACTGCTCGGCGCAGGGCCAAAGTCGGTACGGAGTCTCCGGGTAAATCGATTCTCCTGCCGTTCGATACCGAATTGCGCCCGGCCAGGGCTTCACCCCCACCCTCGCCCACCCCCATCAAGGGGGAGGGGAAAAAACGCGGCAAGCCGCGGGGTATTAGACCCTAAGAGAGAATAAATTAAGTGGAAGTAAAGGGGGTAAACCTCAGGAACAAAGATTTTGCAATTTTTGACACAATATCAGAACAGCGGCTCGCCCGTCATCTCGGGCGGGATCTCGATACCCATGAGTTTCAGTACCGTCGGAGCGACGTCTTTTAGCCCTCCCGGCTTGAGCCTCGCGCCCTTTTTGTCGTCATCGACAAGCACAAATGGGACGAGGTTCGTCGTGTGGGCCGTGAACGGCTCGCCGGTAACCGGGTCTATCATCTGCTCGGCGTTGCCGTGGTCCGAGGTTATAATGACGGCCCAGTTGTTTTTAAGGGCCGCGTCCGCGACGACACCTATTGCCTTATCCACAGCCTCGCAGGCCTTTATCGCCGCCTCTATCACCCCTGTATGCCCCACCATGTCCCCGTTCGCGAGGTTCATGAGCACGAACGAGCACGCCCCCGACATTATCTTCCCGGCGGCGGCCTCTGCTATCTCTTGCGCGCGCATCTCGGGCTTGAGGTCGTATGTCGGCACGTCCTTGACAGAAGGTATCAGGAGCCTCTCCTCCCCGGGAAATGGCGCCTCCTTGCCTCCGTTAAAGAAAAACGTCACATGCGCGTATTTTTCCGTCTCGCTCACCCTGAACTGCTTCAACCCGGCCCTTGAGATGGCCTCCCCGAGTATGTTCTTTATGTCCTGGGGCTTGAAGAGGACCGGCAGATTGAGCTTCTGGTCGTACTCGGTCATGCATATGAAGGATACGAGCGCGGGCCTCTGCCCCCTCTCGAACCCGTCGAATTCCCTGTCCACGAACGCTCTCGTCAGCTCCCTCGCCCTGTCGGCCCTGAAGTTGAAGAAAAAGACGGCGTCGTTCTCCTCGACCTTTCCGACCGGCGAGCCGTTCTCGATGATGACCGTGGGTGTCACGAACTCATCGGTCTCGCCGAGCGAATACGCCTCTTTTATCGCGAGGACGGGGTCCCCCGAGAGCCTCCCGCGCCCTTTAACTACCGCGTCATACGCCTTCTCGACGCGCTCCCACCTGTTGTCCCTGTCCATCGCGTAAAAGCGGCCGGAGACCGTCGCGACCCTTCCCGCGCCCGTCTCTTTGATATGCAAGACGAGGTCTTCCATGTAACGGACGCCGCTTGAGGGAGGGGTGTCCCTGCCGTCCAGGAAGGCGTGGACAAACACCTTTGCAAGCCCATTATTCTTCGCGGCGTCCAATATCGCGAAGAGGTGCGAGATGTGGCTGTGGACGCCGCCGTCGGACAGTAGCCCCATGAGGTGGAGCGCCGCGCCCTTGTCCTTCAGGTACGAAAATATCTCGACGAGCATCGGGTTCCTCTCGAACTCCCCATCCTCGGCGGCCTTCCCTATCCTCGTAAGCTCCTGGTATATGACCCTGCCCGCGCCCATGGTCAGGTGCCCGACCTCGGAGTTCCCCATCTGGCCTTCGGGCAAACCTACGGAGAGCCCGGAGGTGTCGATCGAGCCGGACGGGTAGGCGCTCGACAGCCTCGCGAGGTTCGGCAGTTTCGCGAGCTTGGTGGCGTTCCCGATGGAAGCGGGGTTCAGCCCCCAGCCGTCCATGACGATAAGGCAGACTCGTTTCATCCTGGGTTTTCTCCTACGGGGGGATTAACGGAGCAGGGGCAGTTGCGCCTGCGGCTTGGGCTGAAGGGTCTTCGCCAGAGGCGCGGACATGGCAAGGGTGTTCCACTCGCCGCAGGACGGGCATCTCGCGGCCCATGACTTCGCCTCAAAAGAGCAGCTCGCGCACGTGAAAGGCGGCAGGAACTCCTTATCCAACCCAAGCGCCATGTGGAAGAGGTGCGCGGCCCTCCCGTTCTGCTTTCTCCGGAGCGAGGCCTCGCC
>JACREV010000048.1 GCA_016218095.1 Deltaproteobacteria bacterium
CCCTGACGTCGTCTGGACGGCCTCGGAGGACGGCCAAGTCGTCTTCACGAGCGCCAATGTCACGGAGGTAATGGGCTATACCCCTGAGGAGATATACGCCGACCCGCGGATATGGTTCTCCAGCGTCCACCCCGAAGACCTTGAAAGAGTCACAAGGGCCTATGAGTACCTCTTCTCCATGAGCAAGGTCTTCGACGAGGTCTACAGGATGCGGAGGAAGGACGGTCAATGGATATGGGTCAACGACAGGGCCACTTCAGCATACGAGAAGGACCGGACGAGGTACGCCGACGGGGTCTTCTCGGACATAACGGAGAAGAAGCTCGCCGAGGAGAGGATAGAGAGGCTCACTCGTCTTTACGCCGTATTGAGCAGGATAAACGAGGCGATAGTCCGCAACCGTGACATCGAGAAGCTCTACGATGAGGCGTGCAGGGTAGCGGTTGAGGAGGGCGGGTTCCTCTTTGCCTGGATAGGAGTCTCCGAAGGGGAGGGGCCTTTAAGGCTCGTTGCCGCCCATGGGGGGTGCTCAGGCCATGACGAGTGTGTACGTATAGGCATTATGGATGAGGCGGCGGGCAGGGGGCCGACCGGGACCGCCGTCCGCGAGGGCAGGCACGTGGTCTGCAACGACATCGGCAGCGACCCTGACATGGCCCAATGGATGGAGAGGGCGCTTGAGTGCGGGTTCAGGTCCTTGGCCGCGATCCCTCTCTGGAGGGGAGGAAAACCCATGGGCGCGATGAGCTTCTTCTCCGGGGTCCAGGGCTCTTTCAACGAGGAAGACGTCCGTCTCCTCGCCGCGCTCGCCGCCGACATCTCCTACGCCATGGAGTCGATCGAGTCCGAGAGGAAGGCGAAGAACGCGGACGAGGCAAGGAGTGAGCTTGCCCTCGAGTACGAGGAGCTCGCGAACAACCTGACCGTCGGCATCTTCAGGACGACCGAGAGCGCGGACGCCCGATTCCTCGAGGTCAACCGCGCGCTCGTGGAGATGCTCGAGGCCTCTTCAAGGGAGGAGCTCATGGAGACGGGCGTGGGCACTTTCTACTGGGACCCTGCAAGGAGGGGCGAGATAATCGGGAAGCTCGCCAGGGAAGGGGCCGTCAGGGGCGAGGAGGCGGAGTTCAAGACCCTGAAGGGCAGGAGGTTCTGGGGCTCGATTACGGCCGTAAGGAAGACGAAGGGCGGAGAGGCGTTCCTCGACGGCATCGTCGAGGACATAACCGAGAGGAAAAAACTCGAGGAGCAGTTCAGGCAGGCCCAGAAGATGGAGGCGGTGGGCCAGCTCGCCGGAGGGATCGCCCATGACTTCAACAACATCCTTACCGCCCTCATCGGTTACGGGAACCTCCTGATAATGAAAAAAGGGAATGACGACCTTGTAAGGGGCTACGCCGACCACATGCTTACCCTCTCCGAGAAGGCGGCATCCCTCACACAGGGGCTCCTCGCCTTCAGCAGGAAGCAGGTAATGAACCCCCAGCCCACGGATATGAACGAGCTCGTCGGGCGCATCGAGAAGATATTGAAACGGCTCATCGGAGAGGACATAGAGCTTGTGGTCTCGCTCACAGCCGAGCCCCTTGTCGTGAGGGCCGACCCGCCGCAGATAGAGCACGTCCTCATGAACCTCGCCACAAACGCCAGGGACGCGATGCCCGGGGGCGGAAGGATCACGATCGCGATGGATTCCGCCGAGCTCGGGCGCGAGTTCGTCGATTCCCACGGCGCAGGGGCCCCCGGCGGGTACGCGGTGATCGCGTTCTCCGACACCGGCGCGGGCATGTCCGAGGACGTGGTCAAGAGGATATTCGAGCCTTTCTTCACCACAAAGGAGGTCGGCAAGGGCACCGGGCTCGGCCTCTCCATGGTCTACGGCATAGTGAAACAGCATAACGGCCTCATAGACATCTCGAGCAAGCCCGGCGCGGGGACGACCTTCAGGCTATACTTCCCACTCGCCGATGAGGCCTTCCAGCGCGTCGAGCCGCAGAAGTTCCTCGTCCGCGGCGGCACCGAGACGGTGCTTCTCGCCGAGGACGAGGAGGACGTGAGGAACATCACGAAGACCATGCTCCAGGAGTTCGGGTACCGCGTCATCACGGCCGTCGACGGCGAGGACGCCATCGCCAGGTTCATGGAGAACAAGGACTCGATCGCCCTCCTCATCCTCGACATAGTCATGCCGAAAAAGGCCGGAAACGAGGTCTTCGAAATGATAAGGTCCGTAAGGCCGGATATAAAGGTGATCTTCACGAGCGGGTACTCCTCCGACATCGTGAGGTCCAAAGGTCTCGCCGGAGCGCGCGACTTCATCTCAAAGCCGGTCTCGCCGAGCGAGTTCCTTAAAAGAGTGAGGGAGGTAATCGAAAGATGAGCGAGCTTCAGGAGGGTACCGTTCTCGTAGTCGACGACAACGCCTTTGTCCTCGACAGCACCTCTCTCCTCCTTTCGGGATACGGTTTTTCCGTCTATCCGTTCACGGACCCCGCGGAGGCGGTAAAAAGGTTCTCTGAGAGAAGTTTCGACGCGGTCCTGACCGATGTCAAGATGCCGGGCATGTCCGGGATAGACCTCCTGGAAAAGATACACTCCGTGAACAAGGAGGTCCCGGTAATACTCATGACCGCCTACGCGGAGCTCGACATGGCGGTAAACGCCATAAAGCAGGGGGCGTTCGACTTCATAATAAAGCCGTATAAGCCCGAGTACCTCCTCCATTCCGTGAAAAAGGCCGTCAATTACAACAGGCTCCTCCATATAGAGAGGGACTACAAGTTGAAGCTCGAGGAGGACGTGAAAAAGAGGACGCACGAGCTCGCCCACGCACTCAACATGGTAAAATCGATGTCCCGGGAGATCGTCCACAGGATGACGGCCGTCGCCGAGTACAGGGACACCGACACGGGCGCGCACATCAAGAGGATCGGGCTCTACTCGGGCGCTCTCGCCGAGGAGCTCGGGAAGGACGCGGAGTTCGTCGAGAACATCACCTTCGCAAGCCCCATGCACGACATAGGCAAGATCGGCATCCCGGACAGCATACTCCTTAAGCCAGGCAAGCTCACCTCCGAGGAGTTCGAGGTGATGAAGACCCACACGACGATAGGCAACAAGATGCTCATCGACTCCCCGCACGAGAACATACAGCTCGCGGCCTCCATCGCCATAAATCACCACGAGAGGTGGGACGGGACAGGATACCCAAGGGGCCTCAAGGGCGCCGAAACTCCCCTTGAAGGCAGGATAGTCATGCTCGTCGACCAGTACGACGCCTTAAGGAGCAAGCGCCCATATAAGCCCTCCCTTACGCACAAGGAGGTCATGGGTATAATGCTCGATGGCGACGGCAGGACAAGCCCCTCGCATTTCGACCCGGAGATCATGGAAGCGTTCAGGAAGACAGCCCTGGACTTTAACGACATCTATGAGGGGCACCTGGACTAAATGCAGTAAATACGCGGTGTTTACAGCCTGTCTAATCATGTTTTAATCTGCGTGTGGTAGGATGTCCGGGAGGGCCTGAGCGGGAGGGTCTTAAGGACGATGCGCGGCTTGGCCCCGACGTTGGGGCTCGCTAAGAAGCGAGGCAGGCTGACAGGCTTTTACGCTCAGCATAAAGGCGGCATGAAAGGACCTCGATGACAGGAAGAGAAGAAAAAGAGCGCATCATGCTGGACGCATGGGACTGGCAGACCCGCGCCCTGCACTGGATAAACGCTCTGCTCGTCATAACGCTCGCCCTTTTAATGCTCGGCAAGGAAGGGATGGAACTGCTCGGGGTGGAAAGGGCGCTCCGAAGACCCCTTAATTTCGCGCACGCCTACGCCGGATACGCATTCATCGTTACCTTTTCTCTCCGGGTCGTCTGGGCCTTTGTGGGGAACGCTTACGCGAGGTGGGCGGACTTTATCCCGTCAAGCAGAGAGCAGAGGGAGGGCGTGGTCAAGGACATAAAGTGGTACTTGAGCGGCTTCAAATCGAGCCCGGCGCGCGCCGTCGGCCACGACCCGCTCGCTTCACTCTTCTACATAGTCCTTTTCGTCGTGCTCGCGAGCCAGGCGACGACCGGGCTCATACTCTCAGGGGCCGAGCTCAAGATGGGGCCTCTCTCCGGACTTTTCACCGGCATGAGCGAGGAGGCTATAAAGGGTATCGCGGAGGCGCTCGAAGCGGTCCACGAGATAGGCTTCCTCTACATCCTCTTTTTCATCTTCGCGCATATCATCGGCCTCGTGGTCCATGAGATATCGGAGAAGACCGGGCTTTTCTCATCGATGATACACGGAAAGAAGTACTTTCCGAAGGAATGACCTTAACCCAAAGGAGGAGTGTGAAAATTGCGGATACTTCTGGTTGAGGACGAAAAAGACCTCGCTATGATCGTAAAGCAGGGGCTCGAGGAGGAAGGCTACGTCGTCGACGTGGCCCACGACGGCGAAGAAGGGCTCTACATGGCCGAGAACTACCCGGTCGACGCGGTGATCCTCGATATAATGCTCCCCCTCATGGACGGCCTTGCGGTCCTCTCCAACATGAGGAAGAAGGGGATAGCGACACCCGTCATACTCCTTACCGCCAGGGACGCGCTCCTCGACAAGATAAAGGGGCTCGACACCGGCGCGGACGACTACCTTACAAAGCCCTTCGTATTCGAGGAGCTGCTGGCGAGGGTCCGCTCGTTACTCCGGCGGAAGGCCACCGTCAAGGAGGCGGTCATAAGGATAGCGGACCTCGAGATAAACACCGCGAGCCACGAGGTGAAAAGAGGGGGCAAATCCATCGCGCTCTCCGCCAAGGAGTACGCGCTCCTTGAGTACCTCGCCTACAAGAAGAACACGGTCGTCTCCCGGACGGACATCGTCGAGCACATCTATCACGAGGACACGGACATGGACTCCAACGTCGTCGACGTCTACATAAATTATCTTCGGAACAAGATAGACAAGGAGTCCAAGGTGAAGCTCATCCAGACGGTACGCGGGGCTGGATACATGCTGAAGGAAGAGTAAGGGGCGGCGATGTTCAACTCGATAAAACTCAGGATTGTCATCTGGTTCCTCGTCGTCTTCTCGATCTTCTTCGCCGGGATAGAGCTCTTCCTCTACTACAAGCTCGAGGAGGTCACCATACACCTCGCTGACGAGCACCTCCAGTCCGAGGTCGACACGCTCGCGAACCTCATGGCCATAGAAGAGGCCCAAGGACAGCTCGAGAGCGAGTTGCAGGAGCTCGCCGCGGCCGTCACGGGCGTATATTCCGAGAAGCTCTCCGGCCACTATTACCAGATAGTCTCCGAGGACGGCAAGGTGCTCGTGCGCTCCCCGTCGCTCGCGCTCGCAGATGAGTCCCTCCCGGTCTATGTCGGGTCTGAGGAAGGCGAGTTCAGGACGATACCCGGCCCCGGCAACGAGCTCATGAGGCTCACGAGCCAGTCGTTCCAGTTCTCGGTCGGAAAGCTCACCTTCCAGGCCGCCGACTCGCTCGAGGATACCCAGGAGCTCTTGAGCTCGTTCAGGAACGTCGTCCTCGCCATATTCCCCGTCGTTTTCGTGATATGCGGCATAGGGGTATTCCTTATGACGGGGTGGGCCTTGAAGCCCATCCGGGCCTTCACCGGCAAGATCGGCCAGATAACCGAAGAGAACCTCGCGGAGAGGGTCGAGGAGAGGGGGGTCGTAATGGAGCTGAAGCCGCTCGCGTCCTCCTTCAACACGATGCTCGGGCGTCTCGAGGAGTCGTTCTCGCGCCAGAAGCAGTTCCTATCCGACGCCTCGCACGAGCTCCGGACGCCTACCTCCATAATAAAGAGCTTCTGCGACGTGACGCTCGGGCGAGAGCGCGCTCCGAGCGACTACAAGGAGGCGATAAAGAAGATCGGCGACACCGTCAACCGCATGTGCGACATCATAAACAGGATACTCGTCATCTCCAGGCTCGACAACAAGACCATCCAGTTCAAGCCCGTGAGGATGGACCTCATGGACCTCATGAAGGACGTATTGAAGCTCATCGAGATCTCGGCCGCCAGCAAGGGGATAGGGATAAAGCTCGAAGGGAAGAACGTGAGCGTCAGGGGCGACAGGGAAGGTTTGACCGAGGTCTTCACGAACATCGTCGAGAACGCGATAAAGTACAACAAGCCGCAGGGCAGGGTCGAGATAGCCGTAAATGAATCGAACGGCGGAGTGCTCGTCACTGTCACGGATACCGGCATAGGCATCCCCGAGGGCGAACAGGAGAAGATATTCGACAGGTTCTACAGGGTCGACGCGAGCCGTGGCGTGACCGTGGGGAGCGGGCTCGGTCTCTCGATAGTAAAGACCATCGTAGAGGCCCATGGAGGAAAGATAGAAGTGCAGAGCCGGCTCGGGAGCGGCACTACTTTTAACGTATACCTCCCCAAGGACCTCGATCTGAAGAACAACGTTTAAGGCCTGAAAAGTTTTCATACATCTATCGCTAGCCCGCTTAGGAAACGTCCGTGCCTTCGAAAGGTCCGAAGCGGGGCGTTACCTGGCGGGCTCTCGTGTCTTTAATCTAAAATCGCAGATAATCCAGCTGGTTACCTCTTTAAAAGGCATTCCAGCCCCGGCGAGGCTGAGCCGCTAAATCCCCGAGTCACACGCCATCTCCTTTACAACCCCTTGAATTTACCCCTCTTTTTGCTCTAATCTCTTTTTAATCGGCCCTCCCTTATAATCTATGCTGTGTAAAAGGGGTTTTGTATGCATATCATCTTCGACCTTATGGGCACGGTACTCGGCGCTCTCGATATGACCTTAAGGCCGGGCATAAAAGAGACGATAAGTAGTTTAAGGGCATCAGGCATTGAGGTAAGCTTCTGGACGAGCGGCCCCGTCGATTACTACAAAGATGTCTTGAGGCGGACGGGGATAGACGGCGAGATATACAGGAAGGGCGCCATACCGTTCAAGCCCGACGTCTGCGTCGATGACGCGCCTGAGGGCTGGATGCCGGGCAGGGTCTACAGGGTGAGCATGCATGCCTCTGACACGATGCCCGCGGAACCGATACTCGTAGCAGAGCTGATATCTTCCGGAAGCAATTTCTACTGGGATTGAACGCTTCTCCACCCCTGAAAGGAGGCGTATCATGGAACCGAAAAACAGGATAGTCATAGACCTGGTCGCCGGCGGCCCTGAAGACGGCAAAAAGCCCGGGAAGGAATGCGACTGCGACTGCCAGGTCTGCAAGTGCGGCAAGAAGAACGGAAAGGGCTACTCCGCCCCTCTCCCCGAGCTCCGGCTCATAAGCTACGAGGAGGAGGCGAAGGGGCTCTTCTCGATAGTCCGCGGGATGGACGAGAGGATACTCTCCCTGCAGAGGTCGAGGAGATGGCCGGGGAGCGGGAGGGGTTTCAAAAAGCACTAAGGGCCTTGAGAGAGTCTCTACCAGAACCCGTCCCGTTCAAGTAAGCGCCGGACGCAAAGAGCGATATTTGCCGCGATGTCCCTGCCGCTGTTAGTTATAAAGACCTTGTCTTCCACGGAGAAGGTCTCGGATTCGACCCTTTTCACATCCCTGCCTTCGACGAGGGATTCAAATATCGGGACTATCTTGTCCTTCATCCTGAGCATCGTGTCCTCGAGGAATATCGCGCCATAAGGTTTCAGCGCCTCGGCCCGCTTAAGAAATGCCGCGACCTCCGCCTCTTCGACGTTCTTCGGGGGAGACGACTTCGCCTCCACATAGACGAGCCTGCCTTCAACTGACGCCACGCAGTCGTAGTCGCCCCCTGCCTCGGCCCCTTTAAGACAGAGCCCCCATAGCGCGGGGGACGAGAGCTCCCGTTCGAATATCTTCGCCACAAGCCACTCCAGGGTATCGCCGAAACTGAAGACCTCTTTTGCCTTCAGCCTGTAAAGGCCTGGACCGTTCTCCTCGATGATCTTTAACCCGAGGAGGGACTCGATATATTCGTTTGCCAGCGCCATCCCCGTATACCTTGTCAGGTCGGGAAGAGAGAACGACTCCTTATTTTTTATCACGTCGCGTATGAATATCCTGAACGAGTACCTCCGGAGCATCAGGTAGAGCGCGTCTTCGGCCTCCCCGGAGACCGAAGGAGGGAAAAAGAGGTACTGCGTGGGGTTCTTGATCTGTATCTCGAACCCCCTTCTCTTGAGCATCTCCTCGACCGGGTGGCAGGGAATAACAGTCATATGCAAGCCTCCGGTCTATATTCTACCATAAGGCTAGAAAGAACCCTCCCGGATGGATCGAAAAAAGTGGACTCAAGCCGAATTATTGGTATAATCTCCCGATATGGAAAAACCTATACCGAAGAGAAGGCTTGGAAAGACCGGACTCGAAGTGACGATACTCGGCCTCGGCGGCGAGGGGATATTGCGGAGCTACGGCCAGGACAAGGCCGCCGTGGAGATGATCTCGGAGGCGATAGACTTAGGCGTCAACTACCTTGAATCAGCCCGCGCGTACGCCGGGAGCGAACTCTACTACGGAGAGGCGCTGAAGGGCAAGCGGGAGAAGGTCTATCTCGCGTCCAAATCCCACGCGAGGGATAAAAAAGGCGCTCTCGACCATCTCGACGAGACGCTTCGTAACATGAAGACCGACTACCTCGACGTCTGGCAGATACACGATGTCAGGACCGAGGACGATTTCAAGGCCATCTTCGCCCCCGGTGGCGCGCTCGAGGCGTTCGTCGAGGCAAAGGAGGCCGGAAAGGTCCGCTTCATAGGCGTCACCGGGCACCAGGACCCGCTCATCATAAAGCGCTGTCTCGAGGAGTTCGACTTCGACACCGTCCTCATACCTGTAAACCCCGCTGAACAGCACTACAAGCCGTTCCTGGAGGAGATAGTCCCCATAGCAGGCGCGAAGGACATAGGTGTCGTCGCCATGAAGACCTACCTTAAAGGCCTCTGGGACGCGCCGAAAAAGCTCCTCTTCAACTACGCCCTCACCCAGCCGGTGGCGACCGCCGTCATAGGCTCGGATAACCTCGAACAGCTCAAGGAGAACGCAGAGCTCGCCTCGAGCTTCTTCTCGCTCAAGTACAAGGAGATACAGAGGCTCTCCCAGATAGTCTCGCCGTTTGCGAGGGAGCTGCTCTACTATAAGCCTTAAAATACAAACCTCCTGTAGCCCTGCAACAGGAGGTTTTGCTGGCCAATCTTTCCGAATCGGGTAAGGTTAAATTGTATTAAGCGATGGAGGGAGTCCCCTTTTTTTTTCTCCGAACTGACCTGGTTTCAGATTCATCGGCCATAGGAAACCCGTCCATCCATGACAAGTTCTTTCCGATGACAACTTCCTCCATTGTAGAGTGGTGTGTATTGGTCATGGGGATCAGACGCATTTGAAATCCGTGGGCTCGTGCCAATTCTTTCACTTCTTCCGCATTATCATATGTCATTAAAAATTCGCCTTTCAATGACTCGCATATCGTAAATAAGCGTTCATGGTCGAGCCGATTGTATTTATACAAGCGTTTTCCGGCTTTCTTCCCTCCTGCGGTGTAAGGAGGGTCTATGAAGAAGACCGCGTCTTTATTAGCGGCAAATTCCTCCATGACTCTTAACCCGTCTGAACAACGGAAATCGATTTTCCCGGCGACTTGATTTAAGTTTGAAAGTCTTTTCGCAAGCGTCCCCGGATACCAGCGAGAACGGATACCTTTCCCATTTTCTCCGTGTTTTATAAATCCTGAACCTTCGGCGAGGATTCCTCCGTGAAGCGTTCGATTTTTAAGGATCGTCTTAAAGGCGACCTCTCTCTGTGTGTCCGAGGTTTTATTCAGCTCATGGATGACCGACTGTCTGGTCAGGTCGAAAGTAAGTATTCGATTTGATAGCCATTCGGCCTCACCATTGACGATGGATTCCCAGACAGCGGCAATCTCTTCATCCATTTCAACCATCACTACATTTTCAACAAGATTTTCAAAGAGAGCGGTCAGACTGATGATTCCTCCTCCCGCGAATGGTTCAACAAGGATTGTCGGTTTAGGGCACATAGGTGCTATCCACTTCCTGAACGTTGGTACAAACCATGTTTTTCCGCCAGGATAGCGGAATAGGCTTCGTTGCGGGATAGACGCAACATTGACCGGTTTCGGCGTTCCGGCTGTTTCAGATAATTCAGGGAATAACATCTTCTGTCTGTGCGTGTTCATGTCAGAACGGCCCATCAATGGTTTTGTTCACTGGAGGAGTTTCGAGTTGTTCATCGAGTTTTTCTTGCAGAAGTTTAATGAAATTATCAACTTTTCCCGGCGATGGCGTGGTGATAGAAAGGAGGGCAGGCTCAAACTTGGTGAAGATTTCGTCAACTTTTTTAAGAGAGTATCTCCCTGACTTTTGGCCTTTCTCCTTTATTATTTCCAAATCATAGATAAGCCAAGCGATGTCTGCATCGGGTTTTGGCACTTGTTCCAATTTCGGCAGTGTGGCAAAAAAACCCTTGTTCAGCGCCACAGCGGTTTTCTTCCCCCAACCGTTAAGGGTCCCGCCCTTGAAAAGAAGTTGCGGGACAAGTCTCTTACGGGAAGATGAAAGATAATCAGGTCTTGGATAGTTAGGCTCTTTAGACCAGTCCATCGCCCCTCGGCTTAAGGGCTCTTTTATATAATACTCAAATGGCTCACGGACGTTGCCGGATATATAGACGGCTTGAATCTCAAGTGCGCCAAAATCATACACTTTGCCGTTATTATCATAAGCAACGAGGACTACATCGATGTTTCCAGCGGATTTACCTTTTGAGTCGTTTAGCCGCACTTCGGTAAGGGAACTCCACTTTGCCGTTTCATCAAAAAAGAAGGCTGCGGCGTCGTCGGCAATAATCCAGTCCTCACGAAAACGGATTGGGCAGGTGATAGCCGGCGCACCATCCTGATAAATACTACAGACACCGAGAGGATTCTTGGCTTTGTCTTTTGTGCAGTTGGGCACTTTATTATTGAAGGGGCATAAGCGATGGGTACGAAAACGATTCGCCTTCTCACTTTGATCCGTGGTCAGATATCCAAAAACTTCAGCAAGCGGGTGTTTGTGAATCGGCATTTTCCCTCTATCGTCCCAACATTTCATTCTATGCTGCGTTATTATATTCCTTGTAAACCTTAAATTCAACTATTCAATCTTGAAGAACTTTCGGGTTGTTCAGGCGATATGCAGAAACTAAAACGCCTCGCCAAAATCGGCAAGGCATTAACTAAGAACCTGGGTTTGTCCGGGGATCAAGGCTGGCGGGCCTACATAAGCGCAACATCTATAAGGAGTATCTCCGTGTCCTTTTCGGCGTATATGGAGATGTCGGGCTCGTCCCTTACAATAGCCGCGCCGAACTCCGAGACCGGCCTTTCATTCACCCTCGCCGGGCCGCCTTCAAGGATATAGATGTAAGAGCCCCGCCCGGCCTCCATCCCGTAGTCTATTATGCGTCCTTTTTCGAGGAATGAGGCGAATACGCGAGCATCCGATCGCATGGGGAGTGCGCCTTTGTGGACCGGGGAGACTATCGGCAGGAGCCTGTTGGTGCGGTCTTTACGGTCGAAGCGCTTCTGCTCGACCGAGGGCTTGAGCCCCTGCTCCGATGGGTAGAACCACATCTGGATAAAGCGCATCGGGGCGTCTTTGCGGTTGTTTATCTCGGAGTGCCACATCCCCTGGCCGACCGTCGTGTGCTGGACGTCGCCTTTCCTCAAGACCCCTCCATCGCCGCGCTCATCGGCATGTCTGAACTCGCCGCCGGCGCAGTATGTTACGACCTCTATTTCCCTGTGGGGGTGGAGCGGCCAGATCGCGCCGGGGGAGAGGGTGTCGTCGTTCAAGACCCGGAGCGTCCCGAAGCCCGTGTGCTCGCGGTCGCGGTAGTCTCCGAAAGAAAAGTGCCAGCGGCCCTGGAAGGTGCCTTGTTCGATTTCGCCGTGGGCCTTGAAGATTTCATCAGGGCTTCTGAGCGTAATCATAGGGTTCTCCGTCCAATCGGCCCTATGCGCACGTATTCCCGCGCATCTATTTAAGGGCCTTCAGGCGCGGCTTGAAAGCCGCGTACTTAAGGCCGCTGGTCTTTGAAATCGGTTATCTTTTCGCGAGCAACCCCTCCGCCGCCTTGAGCGCCGCGTCGAAATCGACCGAAGAGGTGACTTCTTTTACCAACTCGATGTGGCGTATTACATCGTTCGAGTCTATCACGAATATCGAGCGGGCAAGGAGCCGGAGCTCCTTTATTAGGACGCCGTAACCCATCCCGAAAGAGGCGTCCCTGTGGTCCGAGAGCGTCTGGATATTCTCTATCCCCGCGGTCGTGCAGAACCTGTTTATCGCGAAGGGCAGGTCCATGCTTATATTGATTACGGCGACGTCGCCGGGGAGCTTTGCCGCCTCCTGGTTGAAACGCCGCGCCTGGGCGTCGCATACGGCGGTATCGAGCGAAGGGGTAACGCTTATGATCTTCGCCTTGCCCGCGAAGTCTCTGAGCGAGACCTCCTTCAAGTCCTTGCCTATGGCCCTGAACTCCGGCGCCTTGTCTCCCTTTTTAAGCTCGGTGCCGAGGAGCGTCAACGGGTTCCCCTTGAACGTGACTGCGCCTTTTCTCTCCATGTTTGATCCCTTTCGGCCTTTTTTTTGAGCCAATGAACGGGCTTTTAGCTTAAGCCTATCACAATGCGAAAAGTTGTCAAATGTCCTGGCCGGACGGGCAAAGTTCAAATCCAACGGCAGAGGAGTTGGGCTGATAAAGGGAGTCTCCGGATACGCTGGCCTTGCGCCGAGCAGTCCTGGCCGGACGGGCAAAGTTCAAATCCCCCGCAGGCCGGAGTATCCTGTGACCCCTTATCACTCAAACCCGTTGCTGTTGGTTGTGGACATTGCCTGCCCGGCGAGGGCTCGGCGCAGGGCGGAATATCGGGAGACTCCTATAATCAGGTTACCATTCACCGCCGGTTGTGAATTTTGCCCGTCCGGCCAGGACCGCAAGCCGAATATTTACATGCTATACTGTTTTTATTTCCCGATAATCGCAGGGTCCGATGCGAGTCTCCATTTCCCCGTCGTTAAAGCGGATGGGCGCGCCAGGCCGTGTCCTTCTTCTCGCGCTCCTGCCGTTCCTCGCCGGGTGCGCGGCCGCGCCAGTGGCGCTCCTGCCCATCGCGCTCCCGGCCCTCATAGCCGGCGCGGGAAGCGGCGTCTCGTACACCTTCACGAACATCGCCTACAAGACCATGACGTACCCGATGGAGGACGTAGCGGTCGCGAGCGTGAGGGCGATGGACAAGATGTCCATGGAGACGGTAGAGAGGAGGGACGAGGACTCGATGATCGTCATAAAGACGAGGACGAGGAAGCTCACCATCTACATCACGGTCGAGGCGATGACCCCGACCTTGACAAAGATAGAGGTCAATGCTAAGAAACTATGGATATTCAAGGACAAGACCACGGCGTTCGAGATAATCCTGCAAACAGAGCGGTTCCTCTTGGGCGTCGGCATGGATGAGAGGCACGAAGGGGTGAGGACGCAGGAACAATGAACACTTCGGCGGAGTCGAATGATACCTATCAAGGACGACATCCCTTCCAGCACCTTCCCCTTTGTAACGATATCCATAATAGTCCTCAATTCCCTCGTCTTCATCTACGAGATCATGCTCGGGATGCCCGGAGGGGAGGGGTTCGTCCTGAGGACCGCCGCGATACCGTACGAGATAACGCACTTCGTCGACGCGCCCCCGAGGTCGTTCGTGCCGCCGCCGTTTACTCTCCTGACCTCCATGTTCGTTCACGGCGGCCTCTTCCACGTAGCCGGTAACATGCTCTTCCTATGGGTCTTCGGGGACAACGTCGAGGACGCGTTCGGCCACTTCACTTTCCTCGTCTTTTATCTCGCCACAGGCGTGATAGCGAGCCTCTCGCACATAATGATGGACCCGTCCTCGACGGTCCCCATGATAGGGGCGAGCGGCGCGGTAGCCGGGGTCCTCGGCGCGTACTTCCTGATGTTCCCGAGGGCGCAGGTCAAGACCCTCGTATTCCTCGTCTTCTTCGTGACCGTTGCGAGGATACCGGCGGTGGTATTCCTGGGCTTCTGGTTTCTCCTGCAGATATTGAGCTCGGGCGCGGCCTCAGGCGGCATCGCCTGGTACGCCCATATAGGCGGGTTTATGGCAGGCATCATCGGGGTGTTCCTCATCCGGCCTTTCACGAGGCGGAGGAGATAATGACATAAGGGGGCTTATGAAACGGAGATTCCACGTAGCGGACGAAGAGGATATAAAGAGCGGACGCGTAACGGACGTATACTTCGCGCGGACCCTCGAGATACTTGAATCCAAGGGGATAGACAAGAGGGTCAGGGCCGAGTTCTTCGCGAAGAAACTGCCTGCCGATTACGGCTGGGGCCTTCTCGCAGGGATAGAGGAGGTGGCGCGCCTCATGGAGGGCAAGCCCGTGAACCTGAGGTCGTTCAACGAGGGCGAGGTCTTCTACCCCTGGGAGCCTGTCATGGAGATAGAGGGGAGGTACACGGACTTCTGCGTATTCGAGACCGCGCTCCTCGGGCTTATCTGCGAATCGACCGGGGTGGCGACAAAGTCGGCGAGGATAAAGATAGCCGCCGGCGACAGGATGGTCGTGAGCTTCGGGGCGAGAAGGATGCACCCGGCGATAGCGCCGATGATAGAGCGCTCCGCCTTCATAGGCGGGTGCGACGGCGTCGCTGTGATCGCAAGCGCCGAGTTGCTGGATGTCGACCCCATGGGCACCATGCCGCACGCCCTCATACTCGTCATCGGCGATACAGTAGAGGCGGCTCGGGCCTTCGACGAGGTCATAGACAAGGACGTAAAGCGGGTCGCGCTCATCGACACCTTCAACGACGAGAAGTTCGAAACGCTCCGGGTCGCCGGGGCGATGAAAGACAGGCTCTACGGGGTCAGGCTCGACACGCCCGCTTCGCGCAGGGGCGACTTCTACAGGATCTTCGAGGAGGTCAGGTGGGAGCTCGACCTCAGGGGATTTAAGGATGTCAAGCTCTTCGCAAGCGGCGGGCTCGACGAAGACGAGGTCGCGAGGTTGAGACCCGTCGTAGACGCCTTCGGCGTCGGCACCTGCATCAGCAACGCCCCTGTAGTCGATTTTGCCATGGACATAATGGAGATAGAGGGGGAGGCGATTGCGAAACGGGGCAAGTGGTCAGGGGCGAAGGACGTCCTTAAGTGCTCAACCTGCGGGGGTAGATCGATAATCCCTTTAGGGGCCGCAACGGGCGCTTGCGCCTGCGGGGGCGAGCTTGCAAGTCTCTTTAAGCCGCTTGTAACTGAGGGCAGGATAGTCCGGGAGCTTCCGAAACCGAAGGAGATAAGGGAGAGGACGCTTGAGGCGATAAAGGGACTTTCTTTGTAATTTACAGTGAATGGCGGGGCAGGAAAGTTTTAAGGTTCGGAAGGACAGTGAATTTTTGCTATCTCTAAAAGACGGCCAAGAGCGCAGGGAGCTCTTGGCTGTCTTTTAGAAGTGCATCCCGCCGTGGAGCTTGTCCGCCAGGGCCGAGAGCGACTCGAAGATGACCTCAGAGTTGTTGGTAAGGAGATATACGAGGTTCCCGAGCACCAGGAGCGAGATCAACGCCATTAAAAGGTATTTAGACTTTTGAGCCGCGGTTTCCTTTACCATGGTTCCCTCCTTTTTAAAAAACCCCACATTGTTTATATCGGATGCCGTATTTAAAACTTTAGCTTTTTTTTGGCCCCCTGAACACCCACCCATAGCTCTCATATTAGAACAACCCGGATTAAAGCTTAATGAAATCGGGAAATAAGCCGAAAGACTCTGAAGGCTCTCGGCTCCCCGCCCTCCGGCCCCTTGTTGATTTTTGGACAGGAATATGGTAAAAAATTGAGAGTTTTTCGTTAGTTTTGGGCGTCCGGGGGCTGTCTTTCAGACCCGATCAGATACGGTTTCAGGGCCGTAAGGCCCATTGGAGAAGGATGAGCGGAGAGCCGAAAGAGACCAACTGGGCGCTTGAGCATATAGAATCGCGAAAGTCCCTCATCCGGGCCTCGTACGATAGTATCGCCGAGATCCGCGAGAAGTGGATAATAAAGAACCGCTACTTCTACAGGAAGCTCGGGACATTCCTCAAATTCATAATAGAGCCGGATAAAAAAGTCCTCCTCTTCAGGTCCGAGCTCGGCCAGCTCCTCCCCGACTTATCCCCAAAAAAGGCGCTCGGCGTCGATATCTGCCAGAAGATGGTATCGTTCGCGCGAAAAAAGTACCCGCAATACTCCTTCGAGTGCGCCGACCCCGAGGAGGTCGAGCTAAAAGAGAAGTTCGACTACATCGTCTTTTACACGCTCGGCGACATCATAGACATAGAGAAGGCCTTTTTGAACGCAGGACGCTCTGCCGACGAAGGGACGCGCCTCATCGTCATCAACTACAACTACCTCTGGAGGCCGCTCATCGTGGCCGCCGAAAAGCTCGGCTGGAAGGTCCCACAGCCCACCCAGAACTGGCTTAACCTCCCGGTCATCGAGAATATGTTGTATCTTGCCGGATACGAGGTCGTGAAAAAGTACCGCCAGGTGCTCTTCCCCGTCAACATACCGGTCGTGTCGTGGTTCTTTAACGACGTGCTCGCCAAGGTCCCGGTAATAAAGGACCTCTGCTTCCTCCAGATAGCGGTCGCGAAAAAGATAGTGAACAGGCCCGCCGAAGGCTATACCGTCTCGGTCATCGTCCCGTGCAGGAACGAGAAGGGGAACGTCGCGGACGCCGTAAAGCGCGTGCCGAAGATGGGTAAGGGGACGGAGCTGATATTCTGCGACGACAAGTCCACGGATGGGACGGCTGATGAAGTAAGGCGCATGATGGCCTTGTATCCTGAAAAGGACATCAGGCTCGTCCCCGGCCCCGGCATCTGCAAGGCGAAGAACGTCTGGACGGGGTTTGAGGCCGCCAGCGGCGACATACTCATGATTCTGGACGCCGACCTGACCGTCATACCCGAGGAGCTCCCCTACTTCTACGACGCCATAGCAACGGGCAGGGGCGAGTTCATAAACGGCTCCCGCATGATATACCCCATGCAGGAGCAGGCGATGAGGACCCTGAATATAATAGGCAACAAGTTCTTCAGCCTCGCCTTCTCGTACCTTTTGGGGCAGAGGCTCACCGACACGCTCTGCGGCACGAAGGTCCTCTGGAGAAAGGACTGGCCGAGGGTAAAGGGGCTTTTGGGCTCCTGGGGGGTCGAAGACAGGTGGGGGGACTACGAGCTGATATTCGGCGCGGCGAAGCTCCACTTGAAGATAGTCGAGGTGCCGGTCCATTACCTCGAGCGCGTCTACGGGGAAACGAAGATGACGAAGAGGCTCTCAAACGGCCTCGTCATGCTCCGCATGTGCATCGCGGCGCTAAAAAAATTCAAGTTCGTGTAGATATGGATGAGCGCGTAAGGCGGGAGATAGCCCACGGCGTAAAGATCGCCGCCGAGGCAGAGGACATCTGGGGGTGGTCGGGGAGGATCGGGGCGCTCAGGTGGGAGCGGAGGATGAAGATGCTCCTCTCTGACCTTAAGAAGGGCGAGCGCGTCCTCGAGGTCGGCTGCGGCACGGGGTTACTCACCGCCGAGGCCGTAAAGACCGGGGCGCGGATATGCTCGCTCGACGTCTCTGTCGACCTCATTAAAAAGGCGCTTGAGAAACCCGAGTGCGGGAAGGCGTCGTTTTTTTGCGCGAGCGCCTACGAGCTGGGTTTCAAGGACGCGTCGTTCGCCTCCGTCATCGGCATGTCGGTCCTCCATCACCTCGATATCGACAAGGCCTTGAAGGAGTTCTACCGCGTGTTGAAGCCGGGCGGGAGGCTAGTCTTCTCAGAGCCGAATATGCTCAACCCGCACATATTCGCCGAGAGGACGTTCTTCCGCGAGCGGTTCCACAACTCGCCGGACGAGACGGCCTTTGTGAGGTTCTCGCTCGGACGGAAGATGAAGGCGCACGGCTTCAGGGACATTTCCATTGAGCCGTTCGACTTCCTCTACCCCAAGATACCGGCCCCTCTTGCCGGCGCGATGAACACCATCGCCAGGGTAATAGAGAAGATACCTGTCGCATCGGAGTTCGCAGGAAGCCTTTTCATAACCGGGAGGAAATAAAAAGGCAGTGATGAGGAAACCGACCATGAACAACCCCGGCATCAACGGAAAAAAGAGGCCCGAGCGCGGCAACGGGCCGGTCGTGAACATCAGGGACTACATGCCGAAGAGGGATTTCTCTTCGGTCTGGGTCCACCTCTTCGCCATACTCGTGGTCACCATAGCCATATACTCGAACAGCGTCAACGGCGCCTTTGTAGCCGACGACGTGAGCTTCGTAAAGGAGAACATCGCCATCAGGAGCCTCGCCAACATCCCGGACTTCTTTCTCTCGCCCAAGTCGCTCGCGGCGGGGGACTCCGAGTGGGGTACGATAATATACAGGCCGCTACGCACCGCGTCTTTCGCTATCGACTACGCGCTCTTCGGCCTGAGGCCCTTTGGCTACCACGTCGTGAACCTCATCCTCCACATGGCTTCGACAGTCTCTCTCTATTTCATCGTATTGGGGCTCTTCAACATCGCGGGGGTCGCGTTCCTGTCCGCCCTCCTCTTTGCCGTGCACCCGGTCCACATAGAGGCGGTTTCGTGGATAGCATCGAGGGCGGACCTTATCGGGATGGTCCTCTTCAACCTCTCGTTCCTCTCATACATGCGGTACAAGGAGGTGAGGAGCAAGACGTGGCTCGCGGCCTCTCTCGCGCTCTCGTTCCTCGCCTATGTCGGCAAGGAGACGATGGTCTTCCTCCCGGGCCTCATAATATTCTACGACTACGCCACACGGAACAGGCGGCCGATATCAGACACCGTAAAGGCGAATATCGGGAGCTGGGTCCTCTTCGCCATCGTATGCGCCGTGTACATGGTCATAAGGGCCTCCATCACCGGGAGGATGTCGACGAACCAGGGGTGGTGGGGGGGGACGGCCTATTCGAACTTCCTCATGATGGCCGAGGCGACGGCCGCGTACATAAGGCTCATGGTCTTGCCGTACGGTTTTACATTCCACTACATCATCGACCCGGTCTACAGTATTTTCGCGCCGAAGGTCGTAGTCTCCCTCGTCGTAATACTCGCCTCTATCGTCCTTATAATTTATTCGCACTTCCGTAACAGGCTCGTATTCTTCTCGCTCGTCTGGTTTTATCTGGGTCTCGTGCCTATCGCGAACATCATCCCGATATCGTTTTCCATGATGGCCGAGAGATACATATATGTGCCCTCTGCAGGGCCGATCATCGCGGCGGGGTACGGGTTATATCGCCTCTACAGGTACGCCGCAGAACGCTCGCCCGGCTTGCAAAGGCTCGCCGCAGGCGCCATAATCGTCCTCGTCCTCATATTCTCCGTGCAGGTGGTCATAAGAAACGACGACTACAAGGACGAGTTCGCCTTCTACTCCTCCGCCGTCGCGGTCTCCCCGGACTCCCCTCCCTCGAACAAGGGGCTCGCGGACCAGTTCTACAACAGGAAGGAGTACCCAAAGGCGATAGATTATTACGAGAAGGCGATAGCCCTGGACCCGGGTTATGTCGAGGCGCTCCTTGGCGAGGCGGTCGCTTACAGGGAGACGGGGGAGTTGGGCAAGGCCCTCGCGGCGGCAAAAAAGGCCGCCCTTGTCGAAGAGAAGGTCGCCTCTTTAAAGCCCAAGAACCCGCTCATAAAGTTCAACCTCGGCAACATCTATAAAGAGATGGGCGACCTTGAGGCCGCGCGAGCCGCGTGGGAGGCGGCTGTGGAGCTTAACCCCGAGTACTCGGAGGCCCTGAACCACCTCGGCATCTACTGGCAGTTGAAGGGGGATAACGCGAAGGCCCTTTCGATGTTCGAGAGGTCCTTGAAGGCGAACCCTTACAACGCCGAGACGCACTACAACGCCGCGCTCCTCTACGAGAGAGGCGGCGACGCGGAAAAGGCCGGAGGCCACTTCAGGAGGTTCATGGCGCTCGCCGGCCCCGAGTACGCCTTTGAAGTGGGGGAGCTTAAGAAGAAGGGGTATTGAAGAGGATACCCTTCGCATACTTTAGCGCGCCTCATAGCCAAGCGGGGCCCCTTGCCTTTTTGTCATTGCGAGGAGCGCATTTGCGACGAAGCAATCTCCAGGCAAATCGAATTATCAAAAGATGAGATTGCTTCGTTTCACTCGCAATGACAATCCTGGAGTTTTTTAGCCGCTTTTGTAGAAGAGGGGGATGTTCATGCCCCGGCTTTCATTATCAAGGGGGAGGTAAAGGCCTCTGCCTCCATACCCCTCCCAAAAACCTGTTGAAAAGCCCCTACCCCTTATATATGATGATATTGTAAAACCCGTCCCGCGCTGAAAGCTCGTGTATAATTAAATCAGAAGAGACCAACGGAGAAGATAAAATGGCAGAGAGAGACACGAAGGGCTTCAAGAAGATACTCTTCCCGACCGACTTTACCGACGCTTCCGTCGCGGCGGCCTCTTACGCGCTCATGCTCGCGCGCCAGGGCAGGGGACGCATATACGTCCTTCACGTGGTGGACGTGAGCAGGGAGGCGGCCGGGTTCTACCTCCCGCACCTCTCGTTCGAGAAGCTCGACAAGGAATTGAAGGCCTCGGCCTCCGAGATGCTTAAAAACTTCTGCGCCAAGCAGTTCAAGGGGTTCAAGGGGATCGAACAGCACATCCTCGTCGGCGAGCCCTACAAGGAGATATTGAAGGTGACGAAGGGGTCGGACATAGACCTCGTGGTCATGGGGACCTTCGGGAGGACCCGCGTCGACAGGCTCCTCTTCGGGTCCACCACCGAGCGGGTCATGAGGCGGGCCGAGTGCCCGGTCCTCGTCATCCCGCCCTCGAAATAAAGGCCGGAAGAGATGTTCGGGATAGGGTTAACCGAGCTTATAGTCATACTCGTCGTGGCGCTCATATTCATAGGGCCTGAAAAGCTCCCGGGGATCGCCCGCACGCTCGGGAGGGCCTTCAACGAGTTCAGGAGGGCCGGGGACGAGCTCAAGAAGAGCATCGCCGACATCGACGGCCCCGAAGAAGGCAAGAGGACCCGCAAGGCCGGGGCCGACGCCAGAGGAGCCGCCTCCGCATCCACCGCTGAACCCGCCGCACCTGCCGCGACCGTTGCCGGGAAAGACCCCGCGCCTCCGGAAGCCCCCGCGCAAAAAGAAAAGACCGAAAAGGCTTAAAGGATGATCGAGAAAGAGACAGCGGCGGCCCTGACAGCCCATCTACGGGAACTCAGGAAAAGGCTCATCGTCTGCGTCATCGCGACCGCCATCGGCTTCGCCGTCTGCTACAACTACTCGGTCGAGCTATACGGGCTCCTCACGAAGCCGCTCATCCCGGCGCTCCCGCCGGGCGAGATGCACATGGTATTTACCGGCGTCGTCGAGCCTTTTTTCATATACATGAAGGTCGGCCTCTTCGGCGGGCTCATCCTTGCGAGCCCGGTAATACTCTATGAGATATGGGGGTTCGTCGCGCCGGGGCTCTACAAGGGCGAGAAGGCGTGGTTCCTGGGGATCGTAATATCCTCGATCGTCCTTTTCGCCGCCGGCGCGCTCTTCGCCTACTTCGTCGTCTTCCCGTTCGGTTTCAAATACCTCTTGAGCTACTCATCCGACTCATTGAAACCCCTCTTGTCGATGGACCTCTACTTCTCGTTCGCGACGAAGTTCTTGATCGCCTTCGGGGCGGTCTTTCAGCTCCCCCTCGCGATACTCGTGCTCGCCAGACTCGGGCTCGTCACAGCCGGCAAGCTCTTATCCTGGTGGAGATACGCGCTCGTCGGCATACTCGTCATTGCGGCGGTACTCACGCCGACCCCTGATGTTTTCAACCAGATGCTCATGGCAGGGCCGTTATTTGTCCTCTACGGGGTCGGGATTATCGTCGCGAAGCTCTTCGGCAAGAAGAGGGAGGTCCCGGACGATGTCGAGGAAGACGAGGACGGGATCGAGGACGAGGAATAAGGGGATCGAACTATGGTTTTTTAGTTTGGCATGCAGTATGTAGTATGTAGGTTGGGCTGAATGAAATGAAGCCCAACAAAAATCGGGTGCTTTCACCACAAAGCTTTAAAAAAATTTAAGGAAGAGCTTTTTGCGGGTTCAGGTTTATAACCTGAACCCATTATTTCGTGACCCGAATGCGGCTCGTCAGGCTATGAAGCTTTTTGCCTAAGGCCCTTTTGCGCGCTCCGCGCGCTTTTGGCGATGGCTCCGAGCGCTTTCTTCCTCCCCCACCCGCTCGCGCGCCCCCTTAGAGCGCTTCGCGTCTAATCTCCTCGGCGCTCTCGCCTCGGCCTCCCTTAGGCGCTCTCCGCCATGCGCCTGTGTGTTTGTAAAGACAGAATAAAAAATCTTTTTTGGTTTTTCTTTGGGCGATTCAGGTTATAAACCTGAACCCGCCCAAAATTTAAAGAGCCACCCCGCAGGCTTCCGCTGGGTGGCTCTTTTCGTCAAAAGGAATTCTTGTCGCCGCCGGGGTCAGCCCTTCATCTGACGTAGCCTGTCAAGCCCCTGTATCGAGAACACCAGCAGTATCGAGAGGAGGAGCGACGCGAACGTCGCTGTGACGATTATGAGAGCGCGCTTCGGCTTGGACTTTTTCTCCGGGGGCTTGGCGTAGTCGAGCGCCTGGATGATAGGAGAGTCCTTCGACTCCTGGATCTTCGCCATCTCGAACTGCTGGGTGAGCAATTCAAAGAGCGTCTCCTGGATCTTTGCGTCCCTTAAAAGAGTCGTGTACCTCGCCGTCAGCCTCGGTATGTTCGAGGTAGGGACGAACAGGTCCTTCTGCCCGCCGCCCTCGTCGAGCTCCCTCATCTGCTCCTTGAGCTGTTTGACCTGGGTCTGCAGTATCTCCACCTGCGGGTTCGTAGGAGCGGCGTAGGAGAGGAGCGTCTGCAATTCGAGCTCCTTGGCCATGAGCTGGCCCTTTATCGAGCCCACGGCCTCTATTATCACCCTCGACTGCTCGTCGAGCTTCACAGCCCTGTTCGTCTCCATGAAGGTCTTCATTTCATTCTCGATCCTGCCGAGCTCGTCCTTTGCCTCGAGGAGCCTCTTTTCTATGAATATCCTCATCCTCTTGCCCGAGGACATGACGACCTGCTTGTTTATCCTGTCGAGCTCTTCGACGAAGGCGTTCGCCATCCGGGCCGCGACCTCCGGGTCCTCGTCGTCCACGGAGACGAGTATTATCTCTTCCTTTGTCTTGGAGACGGAGACCTTCTTGTCCAGCGCCTTGCGGGCGTCCTCTATCTTCTCCTCGCCGTATGCCACCCGGAGGTCGAACCTCTTTATGATCTCGTCCTTTACGGTCTGGCTGTTCAGTATCCCGACCCAGAGGTCGGCCGGTGACTTGAGGCCGAGAAAGCCGCTCAAGGCCCCGCCCATGCCAGCCGGGATCTGCGAGGCTATCATCGAGGCGCCGAGTGTCGCCTCCTGTTGCGGCGGGAGGATGCTCGCCGTCGAGGTGTAGACCTTGGGCAGGAGCAGGCTCACGATCGTCGAGAGTATGAAGGTCGCCCCGACTATCGCGGCTATGAGCTTTTTGTGCCTCTTTACGGTCTCAAGGTAGACGGTAAGCTCGGTCTCGAAGGACCGGGTGACATCTTTTGTCATTTGATCGGACATCTCTTCCATTCCGTAAAAATATCGAGTTGAAAAAACTTGCGATTAACCTTTCGACATGCGCCAATCGAGCGTAAGGCCTATGCCCGTCTTGAGGTCCACCTCCGGCCTCCAGCCGAGGAGGGCGGCCTTCCCGACCTTGAGACAGCTTTTTTTAAGGTCCCCTGCGCGGGCGGCGGCTCTCGAAGGGGACTTGAGCTCCGCCTTCAAAGGCCTTTTCGCGTCGAGCGCGGAGGCGATAGTCGTGAAGAGGTCGAGCGTGTGGGTGGCGACCCCGGTCCCGATGTTGAAGAACTCCGCGCTCCCGTTTTTGAGGGCGAGGAGGTTGGCCCTGGCGACGTCGCCGACGAAGCAGTAGTCCCTCGTCATCCCCTTCGGCTCGTCCTTGAAGTGATAAAGCGTGCAGGGCTCGCTCTTTAAAAGCCTGTCCATGAATATCGCGACGACCCCGGCCTCTCCGTGGGGGATCTGCCTCGGCCCGTAGATGTTGGCGTAACGCAGCACCGTGTAGTCGAGCCCGTACTGGTGCCTGTAGAAGGCGAGGTAGTGCTCGGAGACGAACTTCGTTATCGCGTAAGGTGAGAGCGGCCTGGGGCTGTACGCCTCCGAGGTCGGGTACTCCTCGGCCTCTCCGTAGACCGCGCCGCCGGAGGAGATGAATACGACCTTCCTCGTGCCGACCGCCCTCGCGGACTCGAGCACGTTAAGGAAGCCGCGGACGTTCACGTCCGCGTCGAACATCGGGTCCTCGACCGAGGCCGGGACCGACATCTGCGCCGCGTGGTGGTTTACTATCTCGGGCCGCTCCATCTCGAAGACCTTCCTTAATTCAGGCGAGCGGACGTCGAGGAGGTAGAACTTCGCCTTCGGGTTCAGGTTCTCGAGTTTTCCGGACGAGAGGTTGTCGACGACGACGACCTCGTGCCCCTCGCGGATGTAGGCGTCAGCGACGTTCGACCCGATGAAACCGGCGCCTCCGGTCAAGAGTATCTTCATGCGGAATGTCCCTTTCCTGATAGTGTTGAAAGGAGGGCGCGCCGGGTAAAAGCCGAGAAGGCCCCTTTCAGGGGGGCCAAAGCCCTCGCGAGTTTTTGGTCTTTATCGTGCCTGATAGAGGCCGGGCAGGGGGTGTGGACTAAAGCCCCGTGGGAACGCAACTCTTCTGGTCTCCTGATGTTTATTGACCATGGATCATAACACAGAAGGGCCGGCTCAGAAACAATTTTTTGCGTATGTGAAAGACGGCACGGGAGACGCCCCTCATGCGGGCCAAAGGGGCGTGCGCGGCTGCGACCCGCTTACCCGGCGGGTACCAGTCGTTCCCGAAAAAAGCCCGGCAGGGCGCAAAGGGCTTTTAGCAACAGGTTGCTTTTTTAAAAGGTACAATAAGGCAGATCACCTCCTCGGGTGCTTTACCCTCCTCGTAGGCTCGGCCTCCACGGGGTCATCCGGCCAGTGGTGTTTTGGGTACCTCCCCTTCATCTCCTTTTTGACGAGCTCATAGCTCGTCTTCCAGAAGCCCTTGAGGTCGTCCGTTACCTGAAGCGGCCGCCCGGCAGGCGACAAGAGGTGGATGAGGAGCGGGACCTTTCCACGCAGAACAGCCGGGGTCCTCTCGCACCCGAACATCTCCTGGAGTTTTACCGCGAGGACGGGCCTCTCACCGGAGTAATCTATCCGTATTACCGACCCGCTCGGGACCTTTATGGAGGCCGGGGCAAGCTCGTCCAGCTTCTTTTTGTCTTCCCATGAAAAAAGAGAGATGAGGCAATCGCTCAAGTCGATTTTTTTAAGCTCCTCCAAGCGGGTCATGCCCATGGCCCTTTTGCCGAGCCACTTTTCCAGGTTATCGAAGAGCCAGTCGTTTGAAAGGTCAGGTAATCCGGCCTCTCTTGCGGCGCGCCTCAGGAAGGCGACGCGCGCACGGAACTCCTCCGAGGCCCTGTCCCAGGGCATGGCGGACGCGTTCTCCTTAACGCCTTCAAGGAACGCGGCGAGGACCTTCGTCTTGTCCGGGCCTTTGAGCGGCTCGTCCTTTATGACGATGTTCCAGTACCTAAGACGCCTCCTCGTTGAGACCGCCTTCTCCCCTTGGTCCCATGAGACCGACTCGTCTACATCCATCTCGTCGGCGAATAGTTCGAGTATCTCGGATTCCTTTATCGGGGAGGCGAGGAAGACAGCCGACTCCCTATCCCCGCCGTCAAGGCTTCCAGCGACGATGTACTCTTCCATCGATAGCGCGTCGACCCCCCGGATAAACGCGCCCCTGCCGTTGGCGAGGAGGAATCGCGCTTCTTTCCCTTCGCGCCTCTTTCCGACCCTGTCAGGGTAGGCGAGCGCGAGGAGCACTCCGGTCCTTTCGATGTCAGCGCGGCCTTTCTTTATTCCGAGCTCGCGCTCGATTCTACGCGCGGACTGCTTCACGCGCTCCATGACGGTTCTATCCGCCTGAAGAGGGGCCTGCGCGTCTCCCGTAAGACAATGGAGCCTCTGCCTTATGTCCGTATCCCTTTCGTTTTTGAATATGTCCCTTTCCATGAGGAGCGCGGATAAGAGGCAGGCGAGAGCGCCTTCGCCCATCTCCGCGCCCTTCACAACCATGTGCCCGAGACGCGGGTGGAGCGGGAGCCGCGAGACGGCGGAGCCGTGCGGGGTAATCCCGCCGACGCTATCGATTGCGCCGAGGTGGAGGAGTATCTCTTTCGCCTGCGACATCGCCGCAGGAGGGGGCGGGTCGAGCCATTTGAGGGACAACGGGTCTTTTACGCCCCACGCCGAGAGCTCGAGAGCAAGGGGCGCGAGGTCGGCCTCCAGTATCTCCGGCGTCGACTTCTCCTTGAGCGTCCGGTCCTCGTCCTCTGTCCAGAGGCGCAGGCACAGGCCGGGCGCGGTCCTTCCGGCGCGGCCCTTTCTCTGGTCGGAGGAATCCCTTGTGACCCTGATGGTCTCGAGCCTCTCCATGCCGGTCCCCGGAGAGAACCTTGGCGTCCTCTTGAGCCCCCCGTCTATTACAATCCTTACGCCGTCTATCGTAATGCTCGTCTCGGCTATGGACGTCGCAAGCACGACCTTTCTCCTGCCCGTAGGCGAAGGCCTTATCGCCTCGTCCTGCGCCTCGCGCGCGAGGTCGCCGTAAAGGCACATGATATCGACTCCGGGAGGGAGCGTCTTTTCTTTCAGCGCCGCTTCAGTCCTCTTTATCTCAGAAGCGCCCGGGAGGAACACGAGGATGCTCCCTTCCTCTTCCTTAAGGGATGAGAGTACAGCGCCTGTCACCCGGGATATGAACTCGGGGCCGGTCAAGTATCCGGCGCGCTCCGGCCTTGACGCCTTCGGGAGATAACGGACCTCGACCGGGAAGGCCCTGCCGGAGCAGCTAACGACAGGCGCGTCCCCGAGGAGCGAGGAGATCCCGGCGGTGTCGATCGTCGCCGACATGACGAGCACGCGCAAGTCCTCACGGAAGACGGAGCGGGCCTCTAATGTGAGAGCGAGCCCCAGGTCTGCGTGTATCGACCTTTCGTGGAACTCATCGAATATGATCGCCGCTATGCCTTCGAGCGAGGGGTCTCCCTGGAGGAACCGCGTGAGTATGCCTTCGGTGACGACCTCTATTTTAGTGTTTGGCCCGATGCGGGAATCGAGCCGTGTCCTGTAGCCGACCGTGGCGCCGACGTCTTCCCCTAAAAGAGCGGACATCCTCGATGCCGCGGCCCTGGCCGCAAGCCTCCTCGGCTCCAGCATGACGATGCGCCTGCCTGAAACCCACCTTTCGCCGAGAAGGGCGAGGGGGACTATCGTAGTCTTACCCGCCCCGGGCGGCGCTTCGAGGACATCGGAACCGAAGCCGTCGAGCGCGCGGCGTACTTCCGGTATCGTATCTTCTATGGGCAGTCCGGTCTTAAGGTCCATCGGTCCATGATAACAAATTTAAGTGCAGGCTTCGAGGATTACGGCGATTGATAATCTCCCCCTTAACGGATAGAATAAATATCCAGGATATCCGAAGGGGGCATTTAGCGGTGAATATTAATAAGAAGCTCGCGGTCATAATGGCCGGGCTCCCGGCAAGGGGGAAGAGCTACCTGTCGCTCAGGCTCCAGAGGTACCTCGAATGGCAGGGGTACAGGGCGCGCATATTCAACGTCGGCGCGTACAGGAGGGAGTCCCTCGGGCCGGCGTCGTCCAAGAGCGACTTCTTCGACCCGAGGGAGAGCGCGTTCTCGCGCGAGAGGGAGAGGATAGCCAAGCGGTGCTTCGCCGACTTGGCCGGATGGCTTGAAAGCGGCGGGGAGGTCGCCATATACGACGCGACGAACGTGACCGCGTCGAGGAGGGCCTACCTTAAGGACGAGTGCGAACGGCGCGGCTTCGCCTTTGTCTTTGTCGAGAACATCTGCGACGACCCTGGGATAATCGAGAAGATAATATGGATAAAGCTAGAGCACAGCGCCGACTACACCGGGTTCGGCAGGGACGCCGCAAGGGCCGATTTTACAAGGAGGCTCGGCCACTACGAGGGCGTATACGAGCCAGTGTCGGATGTGGCGCACATGAAGATCATCAACTTCGGGCTCTCGGTCGTAAGGGCCTACGGCCTCGGCAACCCGTTTCTCGACGAGATAGCGGATTTTCTCGGGGCCGTGAACCTCATGGACAAGGAGGTGTTCCTGACGCGCCACGGCGAGACGTATTTCAATTGCGAGGACAGGATAGGCGGGGACTCGCCCCTGACGGATAAGGGAGTCGAATACGCCGGAAGGCTCGCCGCCCATTTCAAGGGGAGAGACCTCGTGGTATTTACGAGCGCCAAGAGGCGCACGATCGAGACCGCTTCCTTTTTCGACTGCGAGCGGGTCGTGCTCCCCGAGTTGAACGAGATAAACTCGGGCCTCTGCGACGGCCTCTCGTACGCGGAGATAACTGAGATGCACCCGGAGGTGAGCGAGGCGCGGAGCGACGACAAGTTCAACTTCAGGTATCCCGGAGGCGAGTCCTACAGGGACTTGATCCAGAGGGTAAAGAAGGCGGTCATAAGGATAGAGGCCGAAAAGAGGGACGTACTCGTCATAGCCCACAGGGCCGTCAACCGCTGTCTCGTATCGTACTTCATCCCCACGCCCCCCGAAGAGGTCCCTTACATAGAGATGCCGCTCGACAGGATAATAAGGATCGCGCGCCTGAACGCCCATTACGGGTGCGACTGGAAGGTGATATGAGCCTGGCCGCGTAAGACCTTCTTCCCTATCCGTCCCTCCGCCTCTCATTCGGGGAAAGCCGGATTCTGTTTTCTTTTGCCGGGCGATCCCCATTTTCCAAGTCATATTTCCCCCCTACAGGCGCGTCATTCAACGAGCCGTTTAGGGGGCGCCATCGCCCCGAGTTCTGTAATCACGGTCACCGCCTTAATCCCCCGATGCATATAGAATTGCCCCTTGAGAGGACCGGCAGATCCGGGCATACCATGCAGATTTTTCGAAGAGGGGGGCTTTGAAAGTATGCGGCACAGCAAAGTCATGGTCGAGGCCAGAGGGCCTATAAGGATAGTGGCCGCGCGGAGGTCTTCCAAGGTAGTCGAGTACGAGGTGAGGGAGTTCTCGGAGCCGGGGTCTATCCCGAACTGGTTCATGGGGGTGGTGCTGTTACTGCGCGACGAGATACAGGAAGACGAGAAGATAGTGGTCCACGACAAGATCATAAAGATAGTGAAGAAGACCCCGCTCGACAAGCTCGTCGACTGGGTGCGCCGCTTCAAGACCCATGGCGCCGGCGACGAAGGGGATGGGGACAACGGGTCCGAGCGGGACGAGGCCTTTAAGAACTGAGTACGGAGAGACCGGCCTCTCGACGGCGCTCGGGCAACCGAGCGCCGTTTTTTTTCCTCCAGCTCCCCCCGCCTTGCTCTAAATATTGTAAAAACCGGATCGAAAAGGTATAATACGCGTACACAGAAAACCCATGAAGAACCTTTCTCTATCCCAGAAGGCCCTTTTGGCGGTCTTCATCATACTGCTCCCGATAACCCTCACCTTCGTCTACGGCTACAGGAAAAACAAGGAGCAGTTGAAGGGCGCGGTCCTCAAAGAGATGACCGTCATAGCCGAGGCCTACGAGGGGCAGGTCCTGCAACACCTCGATGTCGTAAAGAGGCGTGTCGCGGGTCTCTCCGCCGACAAGTCGATAAAGGCGTTCGCTAGGGAGGCCGTTGCCGGAAAGAAAGGCTCCGCAGGGCGCTTGGCGTCCTATTTCATCAGTGAAAACGCCGAATACGGTATCGGCATAAAGACGATAAGCCTGATTTCCCCCGTTGGAAGGGTCCTCGCCTCGACCGACCCGTCCAGGGTCGGTCAGGACCGTGCTCTCAATGAGAGTTTCTTAAGGGGCTCCTCAAATACCTCGATAGCCGAGGAGAAGAACATCGGCTCCGGCATCCCCGAGATCGCGATCTCCGCGCCGGTGCTCGACGGGGCCTCCGGCGGCCTCTTGGGCGTGATAACGGCCACGGTCCCCTTTTCAGATTTGAACCGCCTTCTAAGCGGCGAATCCAACAAGGAGCTCGGCGCCCTTTCATGGTCAAAGGGCAGGCACGAGACCATGGAGGTATATCTCGTCAACCGCGACCGCGTCATGCTCACCGACTCGATATTCATCAAGGACGCGGCGATGAGGCAGAAGGCCGCCACCGACCCGGTCGGCAAGTGCCTGGAGGCCGGCATCGAGATGACGGGCTTCTACAAGGACTACAGGGGCATTGAGGTCGCCGGGGCATCGATGTGCTTCCCCGGGGTCGGCTGGACGCTCCTTGTCGAGACCGACGAGTCCGAGGTCGTGCGCCCGGCTGAAGAGATGCTCAAAAGCGCGGTCATAGGCGCGGCCATGGCCGGCATCCTCATCATCGCGTTCTATATCCTGATCATAAGAAAGATGGTCAAGAGGGTCGGCAGGCTCGCCAAGGCCGCGGGCGAGATAGCCTCAGGCAACTACGACGTGGCCCTTCAGGTGAAATCTCTCGATGAGATAGGCGAGCTCAACATGGCCTTTAACACGATGGCCCGGGACATAAGGGAGAGGAACGCCGAGATCTTGATGGAAAAGGACAGGGCGCGCATGTACCTCGACCTCGCCGGCGTAGTCATCGTCGCCATCGGGCTCGATGAGAAAGTGAGGCTCATAAACAGGAAGGGGTGCGATCTCCTGGGACTGCGCGCAGAGTACATAATAGGGTTGAACTGGTTCGAGAGCTTCGTCCCGGAGCATTCGCGCGAGGAGATGAGGGAGTGTTTCAGGAGGTACCTTAAAGGCGAGGAGAAGACCGACTATTACGAAAAAGACATAGTGACGGCCGAGGGGGGAGTGAGGACCGTCGCCTGGCACAACACGGTCCTCCGGGACCTGTCCGGCGCGGTCATAGGCACCCTCTCCTCCGGCGAGGACGTTACCGATAAGAGGAGGGCCGAGGAGGCCTTAAGGATATCCGAGAGAAAGTACAGGACCATCCTCGATGAGTCGAGGGACGTCATATTCGTCGCCACACCCGATCTAAGGCTCATGGACCTGAACCCGGTGGCCGAGGAGGTCTTCGGGTACCGGCTCACGGAGCTCGTCGGAAAGCGCCTCGAAGGGTTGTTCATAGAGGAATCGGACCGGGAGAGGTTCAAGGGCGCGATCCGGGAAAGGGGGGAGGTCAAGGGGTTTGACGCGCGCGTGAGGAAAAAAGACGCTCAGGAGATATGGCTCTCGATCTCGGCCAGGCGCGTCGAGGAGACCGGCGGCCCCATATGCCGGGGCATAATGCGCGACATAACGATGCATAAGCACCTCGAGGCCCAGCTCCTCCAGGCCCAGAAGATGGAGGCGGTGGGTCAGCTCACGGGGGGCATCGCCCACGACTTCAACAACATCCTTACGGCCATCATGAGCTCGGCGGGCCTCCTCGAGCTCATGCTCCCGGGTGAATCGAAGCAGATGCACTACGTCCGCCAGATCGTGTCGTCGGCGGAAAGGGCCTCGAACCTCACCCGCGGGCTCCTCGCCTTCAGCAGGAAGACGCTCGTGGAATTGAAACCCGTAAGGGTGAACGAGATAATAAGGAACACCGAGAGGCTCCTCTCCCGGCTCATAGGCGAGGACATCGACTTCAAGGTCTCGCTTACGGACGCCGACCCGGTGGTCACGGCCGACGTCTCCCAGATAGAGCAGGTCCTCATGAACCTCGCCACTAACGCAAGGGACGCCATGCCCTCCGGGGGCGCGCTCTCCATCTCGACCGGGACGATAAGCCTCGCCCACGAGTCGATGAAGGAACAGGCCTACATGCGCCCCGGCGAATACGCTCTCATTACCGTCTCCGACACCGGCACAGGCATGGAGAGAAGGGTGGTCGAGAGGATCTTCGACCCGTTCTTCACGACAAAAGAGGTCGGCAAGGGCACCGGGCTCGGCCTCGCCATCGCCTACGGCATAATGAAACAGCACAACGGCTACATAAACGTCTACAGCGAGCCGGGGGTCGGAACCCAGTTCAAGCTGTATCTGCCTCTGGCCGGGATAAAGGCCGAAGAGGAGGATAAGATAAGGTCCGAGGCCCCCCAGGGCGGGACGGAGACGATACTCCTTGCCGAGGACGACGCGGAGGTGAGGAACCTCATAAAGGCCCTTCTCGAGGAGTTCGGCTACACGGTCATCGAGGCGGGAAACGGCGAGGAGGCGGTAAGGAAGTACGCGGAGCTGGGCAAAGATGTCGACTTGCTCGTCCTCGACGTC
>JACREV010000049.1 GCA_016218095.1 Deltaproteobacteria bacterium
GCCTCCGCGAGCATTCGGACGCGCCCTTCGAGATACTGCTCATCGAAAGGAAGGACAGGCTCGGGGGCAACATCAGGACCGAGCGCGCAAACGGCTTCCTGATCGAAGGCGGCCCGGACTGCTTCTTATCCGAAAAGCCCTGGGCGATGGAGCTCTGCAAGAGGGTCGGGCTCGGAGACGAGCTCCTTCCGACGAACGAACAGAACAGGAAGACCTTCGTCTTGTCCCGCGGGAAACTCCACGTCCTCCCCGAAGGCGTCATCCTCATGGTCCCCACGAAGATCCTCCCGCTCGCCACTTCGAGCCTCATATCCATCCCCGGCAAGATAAGGATGGCCCTCGAGCTCTTTGTGCCGAAGAGGAAGGGGCAGGGGGACGAGTCGCTCGGCGACTTCGTAAGAAGAAGGCTCGGGACAGAGGCCCTTGAGAAGATCGCCGAGCCGCTTGTCGCCGGCGTCCACGCCGGGGACCCGGAGACGATGTCGGTCCGCGCGTCCTTTCCCAAGTTCGTCCAGCTCGAAGAGGACTACGGGTCGCTCATAAAGGGGATGCTCAAGAAAATGGAGCTCCTGAAGTCCACCCATAAAGGCGCCGCGCCGGCCGGTCCCCCGAAGAAGAAGGTCACGATGTTCATGACCTTGAAGAACGGCCTCGGCGCTCTCATAGAGACCCTTCAAGAGAAGGTCTCCTCCTCGAAAGACACCTCCATATCGACGGGCGTCAACGTATCGGGCGTCGAGCGCAAGGGAGATGCCTATGAGATAACGATCGAGGGCGGCGAGAGGATCTCAGCCGACGCCGTCGTCATAGCGGCCCCGGCCTACGCCGCCGCGTCGCTTGCGAAGTTTGACAAGGACCTCTCGGACAAGCTCCTGACCATCCCCTATGTATCCACCGCCACCGTATCGATCGCCTTCAGAAAAAAAGACGTCAAGCACCCCTTGAACGGCTTCGGGTTCGTAGTCCCGAAGGTCGAGAAGAGGAAGATAATGGCCGCGACCTGGACCTCGGTCAAGTTCAGCCACCGCGCACCCGAGGATTCCGTCCTCATAAGGTGCTTCGTCGGCGGCTCAAAGGACACCTCGCTCCTTGGGGCGAGCGACGAGGAGATGGTAAAGACCGTCCGGCAGGAATTAAAGGACATCATGGGGATCGACGCCGAGCCAGTCTTATCGCGCGTCTTCAGGTGGATGAACTCCATGCCCCAGTACACCATAGGCCACGAGGACAGGGTAGCCTGGATAGACGAACGGGTCGCCGGATACCCCGGGTTCTACCTCGTCGGGTCCGCCTACCACGGCATAGGCATAAGCGACAGCGTAAGGTACGGGGAGATAGTCGCAAAGAAGGTCCTCCACCATATCGGGGCCTCGAAGCCTCGGTAACCTCAAGGCTACCTCTAAAAATTGTTATTTTTCCTGACTGCTCGGCGCAGGGCCAAAGCCGGTATGGAATCTCTGGTCAAACCAATTCCCCGCAGGTTGTTACGGATTTGCCGTCCGGCAGGACTGTGTCAGGACGGAAATAAAAATGCTCACATATTCCCATATATGCTGCGCTTTTTATTTCCGCCCTTCCTTGACCTCAAAAAAAATTCCTAATTTTTAGAGGCAGCCTCAATTCATCCTCTTCATAGCCCCCACAGCCCTTTTTAGCGCCCCCTTCATCAGTGTAAGCATTCCTTTCGACCGCGCCGTGTTTTTTAAATCAAAACACACCGCTCGGGCCGCCTTATTTTGTTAACCTCCAGATTTGATTGAAATTAAATTCAGACCGCTAAGGCTCCGTTTTTTATAAAAAAATTCAAGCAGGGACGATTTCTTCCGATATTTTAAGGAGAAGATCAAGCCTCGATCGAGGCTTCCAGGGAGTGTCGGATGCCGGAAAAAGTCTACAAGGTCGTATGGGGTGGCTGGAGGCTGAACCTCTCCATCGCCACAAAAACGCTTTTCGCTTTTCTCCTCATAATCACGGTCCTCGGCGGCGGCTTCTATTACTACGCGACCCACACGCTCTCAAAAGAGACCGACAGGGAGGCCGTCGATTCACTCAAATCCAACCTCAAGGGGGCGTTGCGCCTCTACCAGATGAGGATGGATCAGATGAAGCTCGGCATGTTGCAGGCCGGGTCAGAGGAGTCGGTGAGGGGGGCTGTCGTAAGGCGGGATTCCGCCGGGCTAAAGAAGCTCCTTGACGGCTACGCCGCTTCAAGGGGCTACGTCGACCTCTGGGCCGTCGTAGCCCCTGACGGACGCGTCATCGCAAGGAGGAACGGCAAGACAGGCGATATCCTCGAGGTGAACGGGATAGTGGCAAAGGCGCTATCCTCGGCTGAGCCTGTCACTTCCACGGAGACGGTCACAAGGGACTTCCTTGCAAAGGAGGGCGCGGAGCTCGCATCCAGGGTCGAAGGCGGCGCCCTCATGCAGATAGCCGTTACCCCTGTTGTAAATGGGGGGAGGTCTTCAGGCGCGTTCGTCACCGGGATACTCCTAAACGGGTACGAATGGCTGCCGAGGGCCGTATACGAGAACTATAACGTGACTTCGGCCGTTATCGCCAATACCGAGAGGGAGGCGCGCGTAATAGCCTCGACGGCGGTCTCAAAGCCGGTCTTCGGCCCCATGTCGGCGCTCCCGGAAGATATAGGAGCCAGGGTCTTGAACAATGTCCCGTACGCCGGGTCCGCGCTCCTTGAAGGGGCCGAGGCGTTCATCGCGATAGAGCCTTTGGCCGGAGTCGACGGCAAGGTCGTCGGCGCGCTCGCGGTCGGGGTATTCGGGTCTGAAGTCAGGCACAACCTCGTGGAGATGGAGAAGAACATGCTCCTTGTCACCTGCCTCGGGGTCGTCTTCAGCCTCATATTCGCCGGGTTCTCCTACCATGACACGGTCAAGCCCATAAGCGCCATCACTTCGGCGATGGACGAGACCGCGAAGGGGAACCTGAACGTCAGGGTGGAGGTCAGGACCAGGGACGACTTCGAAAAGATAGCCGACGGCTTCAACCAGATGATAGGCTCCATACAGCTAAGGGAGCGGAGGCTCAACCGTTTCAACGAGCTCTCCAAGATACTCATACAGAGCAACGAGCCCGAGGCGCTCCTCAGGAAGGCGCTCGGGCGCACCATAGAGCTCACGAACTCGCACATGGGGGCGGTCTATCTCCATGACGAGGCCTACGAGTTGCTGAAGCCCATCGTCTCCTTCGGCGTCGGCGAGGGTGAGGTGAGGACCTTGAGCATCGGCGAGGGGCTCGCCGGAAAGTGCGCTCTCGAAAGGAAGACCGTGCTCCTCGAGGGCATAAACGACGCGAACCTCTCTGTAGAGACCGGGTTTACGAAGATAATGCCCTCAGGGCTCGCCTGGTTCCCGATGGTCTGCAAGGAGAAGCTCTCGGGGGTATTCGTCCTCGGGTCCATCCACCCGTACCACCCCGACGAGATACTCCACATAGAGTACCTCATCAATCAGATAGCCATAGCGCTCGACAACGCGCTCATCCACAAGGAGCTCGAGAGGCTCTCGGTCACCGACCCCCTGACCGGCATCTATAACAGGAGGCACCTCTTCGACGCGCTCTCGGCCGAGTTCTCCAAGGCCAAGCGCTACCGCCATCAGCTCGCCGTGATGATGATAGACATAGACGACTTCAAGTCCATAAACGACACCTACGGGCACCAGCAGGGGGACAGGATACTCTCCGAGCTCTCCCAGACACTCAAGGGAAAGACCCGCACGACGGACGTATGGGCGCGCTACGGCGGCGAGGAGTTCATGGGTTTCATCACCCATTGCCCGCCCGAAGGGATGGTGGTGCTCGCGGAAAAGGTGAGGAGGTCGGTCGAGGAGAACATGTTCTCGGGCATGAACGGCCAGAAGGTGACGGTGTCGATCGGCATCGGGTTCTTCCCGTCCGAGTCCATAATGACGATGGAAGAGCTCATAAAGTCCGCGGACGACAACTTGTATAAGGCAAAGCGCAGGGGCAAGAACATGGTCGTGATAGAGGACGCGCTGAGGGAAGCCTGCTGACAAAAGAGCCTTAGGCTATCTCTAAAAATTGTTATTTTTCCTGACTGCTCGGCGCAGGGCCAAAGTCGAAGGGGGCCTTTGGGGCAAATCAAATCTTCAGCCGCTGTTATGAATTTGACTGTCCGGCAAGGACTGCTCGGCGCAGGGCCAAAGTCTCGAACGGAGCCTTTGGGGCAAACCAAATCTTCAGTCACTTGATATGGATTTGCCCGTCCGGCCAGGACCGTCAGGTCTGAAATAAAAATGCTCACATATTCCCATATATGCTCCGCTTTTTATCTCCGCCCTTCCTTGACCTCAGAAAAAAATTCCTAATTTTTAGAGGCAGCCTTAAAAGGCCTTGCAAAAAAAAAGACCCCGCGAAAAACGCGGGGTCTTTTTTTGTTTCCGGATCTTTTAAAGAGGGGTTACGCCTCGGCCGACTCCTCCTTTACGATGGCCTTGCCGCCCTTGCCGACCCAGCTCTTCGTCCACCTCCTCTGGAAGAAAAGGAGGAAGCCGAGCGCCACGATGGAAGACGCGCCGTAGATGATGAACCCGCCGGAGTAGCTCCCGGTGATGTTCATAGAGTACCCCATGACGATCGGTATGAACGCGCCTCCGAGCGCGCCGAACTCTCCGACTATGCCCGAGGTGAGTGCCTTGGCATACGGGAAGCGCAAGGGCAGGAGCTGGAATACGGAGCCGTTGCCGAGCCCCATGCCGCCCGCCATGACGACGAGGAATACGAAGAATACCGACATGGAGGGGAGTGTGGCCGCGCCGATCGCGCCGACGGGTATCATGATGTAGATGGCGGTAAGGACGTGTATGCCGCCGAACCTGTCCGAGAACCAGCCGCCGAGCACGCGGACGGCGCTTGCCGTGAAGCCGATGAGTATCATGAACTGGCCCGCC
>JACREV010000047.1 GCA_016218095.1 Deltaproteobacteria bacterium
CAGGAACCCCATGAAGATAAAGCTTGCCAAGGAAGAAATAGAGAGCGCGTCGATCCACCAGCTCCAGCGGATCAGCGGCGAGGATTTGAAGAAGTGCTACCAGTGCGGCAACTGCTCCGGCGGGTGCCCTGTCTCCTACGAGATGGAGATAGCCCCGAGCCAGGTGATGAGGTTCCTCCAGCTCGGGAAGATCGAAGAAGTCATGAAGGCGAACTCGATGTGGGTCTGCGTCGGGTGTCTCCAGTGTTATTCGCGGTGCCCGAAGGGCTGTTCAGTCGCGGCGGTGCTTGAGGGCTTAAGGCAGACGGTCTTGAGAAAAGGCGAGGACTTTGAGAAGATAAAGGAAGTACCGATACAGTTCCTTAAGAAGGCGCCACAGCAGGCGATAGTGTGCGGCTTCAGGAAGTTCGTAAGTTAGTCCAGGCGCGGTTACTTGAAAGAGAGGCGGGCCCGGAGCACCGGTCCTACACTTTAAAAAGACTCTTTTAAGGCGGAATCCGAATAGACAAAGGCTTTGGTCCGGTCCAGATGAAGATACCCTATTATCCAGGCTGTACGCTCAACACGTTCGCAAAGAGCTTTGATGAGTCCGCGCGCGACGCCGCCGCAGCAATCGGTTTCGAGATGGCGGAACTCAAGCAGTGGAACTGCTGCGGCGCGACGTTCCCCCTTACCCCCGACAACCTCATAGCCCTCTCGGCCCCGGCAAAGGTATTGTCGAATGCCGGGAAAGAGGGCGATACCTTGACGACCCTTTGTTCCGTCTGCTACAACGTCCTTAAGAGGACGAATAAGGTGATGCGCGACAACAAGGAAAAGCGCACGACCATAAACGGCTTTATAGAGGAGGAGTATGACGGCGGCGTCAACGTCCTCCACTTCCTCGAGGTGCTCCGCGATAAGGTCGGGTTCGATAAGGTAAAGGCGGCCGTAAAGAGGCCTCTTGCGGGCATCAAGACAGGCGCTTACTACGGGTGCATGTTGCTCCGCCCGTTCGAGGACATGGGGATAGACAACGCCGAGAGGCCGACGGTATTCGAGAACCTGCTTAAGTCGCTCGGCGCCGAACCCGTCGAGTTCCCGAACAGGATCGAGTGCTGTGGCGCGCACCTCGCCATGAACAACGAAGATGTGGTGACAAAGCTCTCCGGCAACGTCATGACCTCGGCGGTCGGCTCCGGCGCGGAGCTAATCGTCACGAGCTGTCCTCTCTGCCAGTACAATCTGGAAAAGAGCCAGGACAAGGTCGTTGCACAGACCCCCGGGTACGCGGGCGTCCCTGTCATCTACTTTACGCAGGCGCTCGGGCTTGCGCTCGGCCAGCCGATAGAGTCCCTCGGGTTCGAGAAGAACGTAACCGATGTCATGCCCCTTCTTAAGAAGAAGGGGATAGTTTAGATGAGGTCCATATGCCGAGAATAGGCGTATTCGTCTGCCAGTGCGGAAATAACATAGCGGCGACCGTCGACACCAAGAAGGTCGCCGAGGAGATGAAGAAGCTCCCCGGGGTCGTCTTTACCTGCGACTACAAGTTCATGTGCTCGTCGCCGGGCCAGGAGATGCTGAAGCAGGCGATAAAGGATAACAAGCTCGACGGCTTGATAGTTTCCGCCTGCTCTCCGCACATGCACGAGAAGACCTTCAGGAAGGCCGCCGAGGCCGCTGGGCTTAACCCCTACCAGTGCGAGATAACGAACATAAGAGAGCAGTGCTCCTGGGTCCACCACGACACGACAAAGGCCGTGGGGACGGTCAAATCCATCGACCTCACGAGGATGACTATTGAGAGGCTCAAGAAAAACAGGCCTCTTAAGAAGATAAAGATACCCGTCAAGAAGCGCGCGCTCGTAATAGGCGGAGGCATCGCCGGCATACAGGCCGCGCTCGACATAGCCGAGGGCGGACGCGAGGTAATACTCGTCGAGAAGGAGCCCTCTATCGGCGGCAACATGGCGAGGCTCTCCGAGACATTCCCGACCATGGACTGCTCGCAGTGCATCCTGACGCCCAAGATGGTCGAAGCGGAGCTGAACGAGAACATAACCTTGCTGACGTACTCGGAGGTAGAGAAGGTCGATGGCTACATCGGGAACTTCACGGTACAGATAAGGCGCAAATCGAAGTTCGTCGACGAAGAGAGGTGCACGGGTTGCGGCGAGTGCATAGAGAAGTGCCCATTCAAGACCGAGAGCGCGTTCGAACTGGGGCTCTCCAAACGGAAGGTCATCTACACGCCGTTCCCGCAGTCGGTCCCGAACGTCCCGGTGATAGACGCCCCCAACTGCCCGAAGATACAGAAGGACAAGTGCGGCGCGTGCGCGATCGTATGCGGCCCGAAGTGCATAGATTTTAAGATGGAAGACAAGATCGTGACCGAAGAGGTCGGCGCGATAGTGGTGGCCACCGGCTACCAGCTCATGCCGAACGAGAGGTTCGGGGAGTACGGCTACGGCAGGATAAAGGACGTCATAAACGGGATGCAGTTCGAGCGTCTCGCGTCGTCCTCGGGCCCCACGGGCGGAGAGATCAGGCGCCCCTCCGACGGCAAGGTCCCGAAGAACGTCGTCTTCATACAGTGCGTCGGCTCGAGGGACGAGAAGAAGGGCGTCTCCTACTGCTCCAAGGTCTGCTGCATGTACACGGCCAAGCACACGATGTTATATAAGCACAAGGTCCACGACGGCCAGTCGTATGTCTTCTATATGGACATCCGCTCAGGCGGAAAGCGGTACGAGGAGTTCGTAAGGAAGGCGATAGAGCACGACGACGCCATGTACCTCCGGGGCCGCGTCTCCAGGGTCTATGAAAAGGACGGCAAGGTCATAGTCCAGGGCGCTGATACCCTTTCCGGGTCACAGGTAGAGATAGAGGCCGAGATGGTCGTGCTCGCTACAGCGATTGTTTCGAGGGAAGGCGCGGATACTCTCGCCCAGAAGCTCGGCATAGGGTACGACAAGTACAAGTTCTACAACGAGTACCACCCGAAGCTCCGTCCGGTTGAGACCGTGACCGCCGGGATATTCCTCGCCGGAACGTGCATGGGGCCGATGGACATACCGGAATCCGTCGCGCAGGGTTCTGCCGCGGCTTCGAAGGTGCTCTCGTTATTCTCCGCCGACGAGATGGCGAGGGAGCCGATAACCGCGGGCGTGAACAAAACGACCTGCAACGCGTGCTGGGACTGCGTAACAGCCTGCCCGTACTCGGCTATCGAGAGGGACACCGTAAAGGACAGGCAGGGGAACATAGTTAAGTGGCTCGCGAGGGTCAACGAGGGCGTGTGCCAGGGTTGCGGCGTGTGTGTGGCGGCGTGCAGGTCGAAGTCGATCGATCTACGCGGTTATACCGACGAGCAGGTCTTCGCGGCGATAAATTCGTTCTGATGGTTTTTGCTGAGGCGGGGGATTTGAAATAGATAATCTCCTCTCACCCCTCTTTAGAAAAGAGGGGGATGAAAGGCTCGATATCTTGCTCCCCCTTTTTTAAAGGGGGCCGGGGGGATTATGGGTAGAATGCTCGTCTATAATCCCCGGCTCAAGAGGCTATCGCAAGAGCTTAGAAGAAATATGACCGATGCCGAAAGGCTCGTCTGGTCGAGGATCAGAGGGAAGCAACTCAAGGGAGTTCAGGTATACAGGCAGAGGATAATAGGAAATTATATCGTCGATTTTTACTGCCCGAAGGCAAAGCTGGTTATTGAGATAGACGGAGGAGAGCATTATAAGGAAGAAGGCGCGAAAAAAGACGAGGTGAGAGACGCCTCCCTGAGAGGCAACGGGCTCTCGGTCTTGAGGTTTTTCGATATTGACGTCTTATTGAATATCGATGCTGTAATAGAGGATATACACGAAAAGATGTAAACTCCCCTCTTTAGAAAAGAGGGGTTAAGGGCAAAACCAAAAAGTCGGGTTTAAAGATGACGGAACATAACGCGCATACGGAATCGACCGGCGGCTTCGAGCCGAAGATAATGGCCTTTGTCTGCAACTGGTGCACCTACGCCGGCGCGGACCTCGCGGGCACGAGCAGGATGGAGTACAGGCCGAACGTCCGCATCATCAAGCTCCCGTGCACGGGGAGGATCGACCCGCTCTTCATCATAAAGGCCTTCGAGAACGGGGCTGACGGGGTGCTCGTCTCCGGGTGCCACCCCGGCGACTGCCACTATACGACCGGAAATTACCATGCAAGGCGCCGCTGGATAGGCTTCAAGCACCTCCTCGAGTTCACGGGCATAGACATGAGGCGGCTCCACTTTTCGTGGGTGTCGGCGTCCGAGGCTATAAAGTGGGTAGACTTGATAAACAAGATAACGGACGAGGTAAAGGCGCTCGGGCCTTTCATGGAGTACAAGGGGCTTAAGGAAAAGGCCGCTGAATAAAGGGGGCGTACAGGCTTATGGCGAACGAGGTCTCGGTCAGCGCCGTGCTGGTTGAGGAAGAGGACGGGACATACAGGGCGAGCTGTCCGGAGGCGGGGATAGAGGTCAAGGGGACCGACTCCGAAGATACCGTAAGGGCCTTGAAAGACGCGGTGACGAGACGCATAAGGGAAGTGGGCGCGGCGAACATACAGTTGAAGCCCGTAAAGTGTTTGAAGTTCAAGGTGCCGGTGGATTGAGCCGGGATGAGAAGACCTGCCCTCCCTTGACGGGAGGGGATTGAGGGGAGGGTGAAGCGCCCTCCGGACGAGATTTAGAAAAAATCAGATTAAAGTCGGTTCGGCAAACGGGCCTTATAAGGGCGTTATGGAAGAGATACTTAGAAAAAAGGCAAAAGAGCTTCTTGAATCCGGCGAGGTCAAGGTCGTAATAGGCTACGGCTGGAACAGGCAGAGGACAAAGACCACGCCGGTCTTCATAACGGACGCCGCGGACGCCGACAGGCTCGTATGGAACCCCCTTTGCGTCAACAACCTCTCGGTGTATCTCACGCGGAAGTTCAAGGACATACAGGCTATGGGCAAGCCCGCGATAGTAGCCAAGGGTTGCGACATAAAGAACATCGTCGTCCTCATAACCGAGGCGCAGTTCAAGAGGGAGGACGTCTGCATCATAGGCATGACCTGCGAAGGTGTTGTTTACAGGCAGGAGCTCTGGAAGGGCGAATTGAAGCCCGAGATAATGCCGACGAAGTGCCATAACTGCGACGTGAGGAACCCCCATCTCGCGGACTTCGTCGTCGGCGAAAAGTCGTCTTTCACACCGCCCGAGACGCCTGCGGGCATGGTATTCGATAAAATAAAGGCGCTCGACTCCAGGGGGCAGGCTGACAAGTGGTCCTTCTGGATAAACGAGTTCTCGCGATGCATAAAGTGCTACGCCTGCAGGCAGGTATGCTCGCTCTGCTACTGCGAGAGGTGCATAACTGAAAAGAACATGCCGCAGTGGATAGAGACCTCGGCGCACCCGAGGGGGAACCTCTCGTGGAACCTGACGCGCGCCATGCACCTCGTCGGCAGGTGCACATTCTGCGGCGAGTGCGAGAGGGCGTGCCCGGTGAACATCCCGTTGAACCTCGTGAACCAGAAGATGATACAGGTCGTAAAGGACGCCTTCGACTTCCGCTCGGGGTACGACGAGAAGACCCATCCTCCGATGATAGTCTTCTCCCCGGACGACAAGGACGACTTCATAAAATAGTTTCCGGAACGGAAATATGGCTGACAGGATATTGAAAAAAGATAATCTCGGGAAGCTCGTGGCCTCTGTCAACGGTAACGGCGGACGGTTCATCGCGCCTGTGCTCGACGCCCGGCAGGTGGTATTCAAGGACGTCACAAAGGCCGAGGAAATAGTAACGGAATACATACTCGCGAGGAACTCTTACAAGGAGTACGTCTTCCCGCAGACAGAGGTAGTAGCCGACTTCACGGTTGAAAAGCACGGGGTAGATTTGAAGTCCAGGGAGGTAGAGGCGCGCGAGACGGTCGTCTTCGGCGCGAGGCCCTGCGAGGCCGCGTCCCTCTCATCCCTACGGGCGATATTCACATGGGACTATATAGACGAGTTCTACACGAAGAGGGAGGACTCCCTCGTTGTCGTGACCGTCGCCTGCACTAAGGCGGACGACGCCTGTTTCTGCACGACCGTGGACCTCTCACCCGAATCCAGGGCGGGCTCCGACCTCTATCTTTTAGAGACCGAGTCCGGCGATTATATGGTCGAGGCTATTACAGACAAGGGCAGGGCGTTCGTCGAGAAATACAAGGGCGCGTTTACAGAGGGGAGCGGCAAGGCGAAGACGCTTGTCATGCCGGAAAAGATCGGGACTATCGACCTTGAAAAGGTAAGCGCGAGGCTTAAAGACAAAAACCACTATGACGACCAGGTCTGGGCGCGGCTTACGAGGAAGTGCATCGGGTGCGGGGCCTGCACGTTCGTCTGCCCGACCTGCCACTGCTTCGACATAACGGACGAGGGGACGCAATTCGCCGGGGAGAGGCGCAAGAACTGGGACGCGTGCCAGTTCGACACATTCACGCTCCACGCGAGCGGCCATAACCCGCGCCACTACCAGCACCAGAGGTGGCGGAACCGCTTCATGTGCAAGTTCAACTACTACCCCGAGAAGTTCGCCTCAAAGGGGTGCGTCGGGTGCGGCAGGTGCATAAGGGTGTGCCCGGTGAGGTTGGATATAACAGAAGTAATGGAAGAATTCTCCAGGTAGTTTTTGTTAGTTTTTTGAAATTCAGAGCGTCAGAACACAGCAGACCAAGGCGCGACGAGGACTGGCGTGAGGCGTACTGTTGGGTACGCCGCAACGACGGGGCCGAGGAGCAACGCAGGTATGCGAAGTTATGGCGCTCTGCACAAGGAAATATCGAGATGAGCAACAACATATACCTCCCCCACCTCGTCACCATCGAGGACATATACGAAGAGGCCCCGGACGTCCGGTCTTTTAGATTGGTATTCAAGGACAAGGCGCTACGCGAGTCCTTCGACTTCAAGACAGGCCAGTTCGGCCTCTACTCGGCCTTCGGGCTCGGCGAATCGACCTTCTGCATCGCCTCCGCCCCGACCCGGAAGGGCTACATACAGTGCACCTTCAGGAAGTCGGGCAGGGTAACGGGCGGGCTCTCGGAATTGTCGATAGGAGACACGATGGGCTTCCGCGGCCCTTACGGGAACTTCTTCCCGGTAGACGAGTGGAAAGGGAAGAACCTCGTATTCATCGCGGGCGGCATAGGGTTGCCCCCGGTCCGCTCCGTAATATGGAACTGCCTCGACAGGCGCGAGGAGTTCGGCGACATCACTGTCGTCTACGGCGCGAGGACGGTAGCCGACCTCGTATACAAGAACGAGCTCCAGCACTGGGGAGACAGGAACGACGTGAGGCTTATACAGGCCGTCGACCCCGGCGGGCAGACGGAAGAGTGGCAGGGCAAGGTCGGGTTCGTGCCGACGGTATTGGAGGAGGCCGCGCCAAAGGCGGAGAACACAGTCGCCGTCACCTGCGGCCCTCCTATCATGATAAAGTTCGTATTGAAGGCCCTGGAGAAGCTCGGATTCTCTGATGAGGCCGTCTACACGACCCTTGAGAACAAGATGAAGTGCGGGGTGGGGAAATGCGGCAGGTGCAACGTAGGCGACGTATACGTCTGCAAGGAAGGCCCCGTATACACCGCCGCCGAAGTAAAGAGGATGTACAACGATTTCTAGAGACTTGATGAGGTATTTACTTTTAGTCCGCCCTAAAGCATAATCCTGGAGAAAGCCATGGCAGAAGAGAAAAAATTAAAGACGCTCGCGACCGGCGACAAGACCATCCCGCCAGAAGGCGCCAAGATGATCCCCATATACATCATGGGGCGCGAGTACATGGTGCCTGAGACGCTCACCATCATGAAGGCCGTCGAGTACGCGGGCTACTCCTACGTGCGCGGGTGCGGCTGCAGGGGCGGCATATGCGGCGCGTGCGGCACGTTCTACCGCTTTATCGGCGATTACAGGCTCCGCTCCGGGCTCGCCTGCCAGACCGTAGCCGAGCCCAACATGGTAATCATGCAGTTGCCGTTCTTCCCGGCGAACAGGCCCGGCTACGACCTTGAGAAGATGCAGGGCGCGCCCCACGAGGAATTACGCAGGCTCTACCCCGAGGTATTCAAGTGCGTCGGGTGCGGCACCTGCACCAGGACCTGCCCCATGGACATAGACGTAATGGACTACATCGCCCTCATGAAGAGGGGGGACCTCAAGGGAGCGGCTATAAAGAGCTTCGACTGCGTCATGTGCGGGCTTTGCGCCTCCAGGTGCCCGGCCCAGATCTCCCAGTTCACGGCCGCGATGTTCGTGCGCCGCGTCTACGGCAAGTACATCCTCCCCAAGGCCGCGCACGTGAAGAAGAGGGTCGAGGAGGTAAGGAGCGGCAAGTACGAGAAGATGCTCGACGAGCTCATGTCCATGAAGCAGGAGGACGTAAAGAAGCTCTACGTCGAGCGCGAGAGGGAGCCGGACCTGGCCGAATCGGGCAAGTGGATGCCGAAGGAGACGAAGAACCTTTAGCAGGCCGCTCAAAAAGTCCACCTGCTTCGTTGTCTTCGGCGCTCTGTCCTGCGGCGTACAGAAAAGTACGCCTCGTTCCTCGCTTCTCGACGCCTCGCATCTGGAGCTTTTTGAGCAACCTGATAAATTCTTTAGCAACAGATATTATAAAGAAGCGGTTTTTATACAACACAACAGTAGCTGGTTGTCATTCAGAGCGTCAGAACACAGAGTCGTTGACGCTCTGAGATAGAGTGGAGGAGAGATGAGCGGATATACCACAGTTCTAATGGAACTGATAAAAAAGGTCGAGGCGACACGGCCCGCGAGGGTGGAGAAGGCGCGGAAGGGCGAACACTTCCCCGCCCTCACCATGGAGCAGAGGCAACAGTGGTTGAAAAAATACCACCCCGACTACAAGAGCGACGGCAGGAGGAAGCTCCTCATAGGCCCTAATAAG
>JACREV010000055.1 GCA_016218095.1 Deltaproteobacteria bacterium
AGCTTCGGGATGTTTATTATTCCGTCGCAGTCGAGCGCCTCTTTGGCCACCTCGAGCCGCTTGAACGTGAGGCCGTTGGGGTTCTCCGCCACGACGAGGGTCTTAAGGTCTATGAGCTCGACACCTTCCTCCCGGCATACTGAGGCCACGCCGCACTTGTCCGCGACCTTCAACGCTGTTCCGAGCCCGGGGCTGTCGCCTGCGACCGGGACGCCGCCCGCCTCCTTCACAAGCCTTATGACTGCGCGGACGACCTCCGGGTGGGTAGTAACAGCTGTTTCGGGCGGCTTTCCGGCCAGCAGGTTGGGTTTGAGGAGTATGCGCTCGCCCCTTGAGACGAAGGTCTCCATGCCGCCCAAGAGGTCTATCGACTCCCTTACGGCCCTGTATGCCTCCCCAAGCTCGTATGAGGCGCATCTTGTTATGGAGACACTGGACATATCTTCAGGATTATAAGACAGAAGGACAGGGGATGGCAAGGGTCCTCGCCGGGTCCTAGCCGGGTCCTAGCCGGACGGGCAGAGCTCGTATCGGGGGTCTCTGCCATTTTATTCGCAGAGGGGCCCGATTTGAGCATTGGCTCCGCGCCTTAGCGGTCGAGGACAGGCTCCTCGCGCCGGGGCGCGTCGGTTGAGGACCACTCGTAAAGCGTGACCCTGTCCCTGCCGTCGACCTTGGAGGAGTAGAGGGCCTTGTCAGCCGCTTTTATGAGCTCGTCTATGGAGATGAGCGACCCCTGCGGGTAGACGGCGAGTCCGATAGAGACCGTGACCTTTATCGCGGGGTAGTAGACCGAAGAGAAATCGTACGACTTGATGAGCGCCCTGAACCGCTCCGCCGCCCTTCCGGCGTTTTCGGAATCGGTATTGAAGAGGCAGATGATGAACTCCTCGCCGCCGAACCTCGCGAGTATCTCGCCTTCGCGCTTGCAGGAGGCGAGAAGCGCGCCGATCTTCCTCAATACGTCGTCGCCGGCGACGTGCCCCCATGTGTCGTTTATCGATTTGAAGTGGTCTATGTCCAGCAACATGCAGGCGAGCTTGAGGTTATGGCGCAGCCCCAAGGCCAGCTGTTCCCTTACCGTCTCGAAGAAGTACCGCCTGTTGTGGAGGCCGGTCAAGTCGTCGGTGACGGCGAGCTTTTCAAGGAGGGCGTTCTTCTCCTTGAGCTCGTCCATGAGGTGGCGCATGCGGAGCAACGATTTAACGCGGGCGAGCAGCTCCTCGGGCTCGAACGGCTTTATGAGGAAGTCGCTCGCCCCGAGGTTGAAGCCAGTGAGTTTCTTCTTGAGGGAGTCCCTGGTCCCGGATAGCATGATGATCGGCACGTCCTTGCCGTCGTCCATGTTCCGGATGGTGGAGATGAACCTGTAGCCGTTTATGGAAGGCATCTCGATGTCCGTGATGATGAACCCCGGACGCTCCTCCACGAAGGCCTTTATGGCGGTCAACCCGTCGTCGGCCTCGACGAATACAGGGAAGACGTCCCTGAGGATGTCCTTTATGACCTCCCTGGCCTGCTGGGAGTCGTCGACCAGGAGGACCTTGCCCGCCGAGTTTTCAGCCATTATCACCTCTCCGAACCCTTGAGCGCGTTTGGAAAGGCCCCTGGCAAAGCCTTCCCCCTTTTCCTATCTGAGCGATTCGAGCCTTTTTTTGGCGAGTTTGGCCTCTGGGGACTTCGGGAACCGGTCCAGGACCTCGTTAAGAAGGACCCTCGCCTCTTTCCTTGAGCCGAGCTTCTCGAACGAGAGCGCCTCTTTGAATATCGCGGCCGGGACCTTCTCGCTCTCCGGGTACTTCTTTACCGCCTTGTCGAACTCGAGTATGGCGAGCTCCCAGTCGCCTCTGGCGTAGTATACCTCTCCGAGCCAGTACTGGGCGTTGCCGGCGAGCTTGTGCCCGGAGTAGTTCACAAGAAAGGCCTTGAAGGTCTCGGCGGCCTTGGCGTAGTCCTTATCTATCGTCTCCTTGTAGCCGCGGGCGTACATGGCGTCGGGCGGCTCCTCCCCCTTTTTAGCGTCCTGGGGTTGTGACTGGGCCGCCTGAGAGGCCTGGGACAGGGCGAGGGCCTTTTTCTCCACGGACGCTATCGCGTCCTTGAGGTCCCCGAGCTTCCGGTCGTTGTTGTCGATAGCGCTTCTTATAGAGGCGATGGCCTCGGCGTCTTCGGTCGAGGCCTTCTCCAGTGATTTGAGCCTCTCGTCGGCAGACCTTATCGAGGACTTCACCGAGTCGAGCGCCTCTTTCACGCGCGCCCTCTCGAGCCCCGCTTCCTCAGCCGAGCCCTTCGCGAACGAGAGCTCGTGCCTGAGCCCCTCTATCCCGGCGTTAGCCTCGGCGACCGACCTTTTCATCGCGTCCAGCTCGGCCCTTATCCCGCCGCCGGCCTCGAGCGCCGAGAGGCGGGTCTTCAATTCCGCGTTCTCCCTTACGAGCCGCTCCACGTTCTTTACGAGCTTCTCCTGCTCGTCGGTCATTATGGGGAAGCCGGGGCCGCACCCGTAGAGCGAAAAGGCGAGGGAGAGCGCGGCAAAGAGGAGAGCGCCCTTTGAGAGCCTCTTCAAGGAAGGGCGCATCAGTTCGTCCTCGTTATCACGAACTCGGCTCTCCTGTTCTTGGCCCAGGCATCCTCGTCGTGGCCGGGGACCGCCGGCTTTTCCTCGCCGAAGCTGATGGAGTCCAGCCTCTCGGCCTTTATGCCCGTGTCCTCGAGGAACTTTTTAACCGACCTGGCGCGCTTGTCGGAGAGCGCGAGGTTGTACTCGGTCTCGCCGCGCTCGTCCGCGTGACCCTCGATGCGCACGGCGACCCCGGAATTCAACGAGAGCCACTTCGCGTTGTTCGAGAGGTTGTCCTTGTCGGCGTCCCTTATGGAGTACATGTCGTAATCGAAGTAGATGGTATAGAGCCTGCCTTCCTTCTCGGCCTGTACCGTGAGCGTGTCGCCGGGCGTGAGCGATACGTACTTTCCTCCGGTCTTTGCCGAGCCTCCGAGGTCCTCGGAGGTGACGGCCTCGCCGACAGGGCCCCCCTCGGGGATGACGACGGCTGAGTCCTTGCCGGCCTCTTCCCCGGCTGACCCCGAGATGTCGTCGTTTACCGCCTTTTTACCGCCGCAACCGTAGATGAGCACGCCGCTTAATACGAGCATGGGGATTATCGCGAATAGTCTTTTCATCACAAAACCTCCTTTGTTGAAAGGTTAAAAAAGCCCTTAAGCCCTTATTGGAAATAAGGCGACCAGACCGGGGATTTTTCGTTCCCGACTCCGGTCTCTATCTTCATCGACCCCGTCCCGTCGGAGCGCACTACGCGCAAGGACGAGACCCCTTTTGACGAGGTGCTATAGATCAGGTATCTCCCGTCAGGCGACCATGACGGGCTTCTATCGTTGCCGTCGAACGTGAGCTGGGCAGGGTTTGTCCCGTCGGCGTTCATCACCCAGATGTTGAACCTTCCGGTATCAGAGCGGGAAAAGGCGATCCGGCTCCCGTCGGGGGACCATGCCGGGCTAGAGTTGTACTTACCCTCGAAGGTGATGCGCTTTGCGGTCCCGGACGCCAATTCTAACATGAAAATGTGGGGGTTTCCAGCGACATCTGACACGTACGCGATGCGCGAGGAGTCGGGGGACCACGCGGGAGAGACGTCTATCCCGTAGTTGTCGGTAAGCCTCCTGTACTCGCCCGTCGAAAGGTCCAATATGTAGAGCTCCGGGGACTTGTCCCCGCTCAAGGTGAGCGCGACCTTCATGCCGTCGGGGGAGTACCTGCCGCCTATGTTTATGCCGGGCTTCGCGGATACCCCCGAGTCCACCCCGTTCGTCAGATCGAGCTGGAAGAGGGCGGGCCAGCCCTTCTTGTAGGAGACATAGAGCGCCTTCTTGCCGTCCGGGGACCACTGGGGCGACAAGTTAATGGACTTATTCCTCGTCACCTTCACTGCGTTCCTGCCGTCGTAGTCGGCGACGTATATCTCCTTGTTCCCGTCCCTGTTTGAGACGAACATGACGCGGGTCGTGAATATCCCCTTTCGTCCGGTGAGCTCCTCGTAGAGGTTGTCTGCGAAGTAGTGCATGACCCTCCGCGGGTTCGTAACCGAGCCTATGTACTTCTTCCCGAGGACCTGTTTTTCGGTAACGGAATCGAAGAGGCGTACCTCGACCGTGAGCTTTTCCTTATCGATCGAAAAGCCGCCCTTTATGAGGGTGTCTGCCCCAATGGCCCTCCAGAGGCGAAAGTCTATTTTGTCTTCGGTGAGACCCGCCTTTGCGGCGTCTTCGAGGTAGGCGTCCTTTTCGATTATATTGAAGAGGCCCGAGAACCTTATGTCGGAGCGTAAGGTGTCCACGAGCTCGGCGCCCAGTTTTGATATCGCCGGGTCCTTTGCCTTCGATTCGTCGCCGAGGAATTTCAAATCCTGTATGGCGATCGGGAGCCTCTTTGCCTGAGGCGCGGCGAGGTCGATGTAGACCTTGGCCTCGGCTCCAAAGGGGATGAGGAATATGAGCGAAATAAGCACTGCTATTGTCTTTGTGATCATCTTTTTTTTGCGCGCTTTCAATGTGTGTAAGGCCCTAATCCGAGCATCCGGGGCAGAACCGGAGGCCCGTCTCCAGGTACTTCCCCTCGAACTCGTGCGGCAGGGGCGGGAACGGCGAGGCCTTCTGTACCGCGCTCATGAGGGATTCGTCGAACCGTTTGTTCCCCGAGCTCTCTTCGAGGAGAAGCTCGAGGAGAGAGCCGCCGCGGTCTATCTTGATCGAGACGATGACCGAGACCTTCTTGTAATCGAACCCTTCCGGGTAGACCCAGTTGTCCTTGATCCTGTCGTGGATGATGCTGTAATAGGCCGGGTATCTTGATTTGAGGCCGCCTCCGCCCGCCGCTACGCCGGACGCGGGCCCCTTGGCGGTTTTGGCGGCACCTTTGGGGTCGTTTGCCGCCGATGCCGCCGGCCCGGCCTTGTCTACCTTCGACCCGAGCTCTTTTCTTAATTCCGAGAGCCTTTTCCCGGTATCAAGAGCGCGCTCTTCCTGCCTCTTTTTTATCTCCTCTATCTTCGATGAGACGGATGCCTCCTCGGTCTTTTTCCTGACGCGCTCCTCGACCTTCTTCAAGGCAACGGATACGGACGCGCCCTCCTTTATCCGGACCTTTTCCGCCTTTGTCTCGATCCTTTTCTCTTCCTTTGCAGGGGCCTCGGGTCCCTTTTCCGGAGCGGCTTCGGCCGCCGCGGGGGGCTCCTCCGCCGGTGTGGAGACGGGCCCGCTTATGCCTGAAGGCGCCATGATCTCCACCGTGTAGACCGGCGTAAAAAAATCCCTCTTCGAGCCGGCCTCGAAAAGGAATAGCCCGGCGGAGATGATAACGGCATGGAAAATGATAGAGCCCGCGAGGGTCTTCACCATCCCCCTCTGGGCCCGAAGGAGTCCCTCCACCTATCTCTCTCCCGGTTCGGTGACCATCCCGACCTTCTCGATACCCGCCTTTCTTATGTCGGCCATCGCCGACATGATGAAACCGTAGGGGACGGACTCGTCGGCGCGCAAGAGGACCATCCTCTCGGCCCCCCCCGACTTTCTTATCGCCTCGAGCTTTTTCCTCAACTCCTCGAGCCTGAAGGGCCTGTCGTTCAGGAATATGCGCCTATTTCTATCGATGGTCACGACGAGCGGCTCGTCGTCGGCCTTCAATGCCCCGGACTCGACCTTCGGGAGGCTGACGTCCACCCCTTCCTGCATCATCGGGGTCGTGACCATGAAGATGATGAGGAGGACGAGCATCACG
>JACREV010000056.1 GCA_016218095.1 Deltaproteobacteria bacterium
CACGACATAAAAGAGGTCGACAGCAAGCTCGTCGCCTTGGCCAGAGAGACGAACGGCAGGATACTCACGAACGACGCGAACCTGAACAAGGTCGCGGAGCTCCGCGGCGTGCAGGTCCTTAACATCAACAAGCTCGCGACAGCCATGAAGCCCGTGGTGCTGCCGGGCGAGATAATGAACATCCTGGTCCTCAAGGAAGGCAAGGAGCACAACCAGGGCGTGGGCTATCTCGAGGACGGCACCATGGTAGTCATAGATAACGCAAGAGAGCACCTCGGCAAGATGATAGACGTCTCGATAACGAGCGTCCTCCAGACCACCGGCGGCAGGATGATATTCTCCAAGGTCCGGGACGAGTCAAAGAGACCGGTCTACCAGTAGACCTTCTGCCCCATCCCCTTTCAATCCCTTTTTCCAAAACACGCATCTACCGTCTACCCGTTGTCATTGCGAGCAAAGCGAAGCAATCTCATCTTTTCTGTGCGGGTTCAGGTTTGCAGCCTGAACCCTTAATTCGTGACCCGAATATGACTTATAAATGGCTATTTGAATCTTCTGCCCAAGTTCTTTTTGCGCCCTGCCGGGCTTTTTTTCGGCATAGGGATTCGCTCCCTGCGTCCTCTCCCTCCCCGCTCGGCGCGGTGCCAGAGTTCTTCGGATGCTATAGAGGTACAGGTAAACGAATCGCCTTCGATACGAACTTTGCCAGTCCGGCGAGGACCGCTCGCCGCTGAGTAAGCTTCGCGCCTTTTTACTTCCTCGGATGCTCGCGCTTCGCGATTAGGCTTCCTCCCTTAAGGTCGCTCACCCTATGCCTGGGGAGTTTTGAAAAACAAAAAAACGCAGGAAGTTTTCCCCTCTCCCCTTGTGGGAGAGGGCCGGGGTGAGGGGTGTTTTGTCACCCTCCCCTCAGTCCCCTCCCATCAAGGGAGGGGAAGTTAAGAGTGAAATTTTTGTTCTGTCTTTACCAACACACGGGCGCATGGCGGAGAGCGCCTAAGGGGGGAAGAGGCGAGCGCGCCGGGGGAGATTAGACGCGGAGCGCTCAAAGGGGGCGCGCGAGCGGGTGGGGGAGGAAGGAAGCGCTCGGAGCCATCGCCAAAAGCGCGCGGAGCGCGCAAAAAGGCTTTCGCGGAAGAGTCTAATGGCCTGTATAATCGGTACATAAATTCAAGACCCACCCAAAAAATCCTTTTATTGCTCCCCTTTTTTTATTAAACTGCATCTATGCCAAATCGTCCCGGAATGAGAAAAGACCCGAAAGGAAAGGTCACTGCCATCATCCCCTCCGCCGGGCTCGGCATGCGCATGGGCGGGAGAAAGAAAAATTATTTGCTCCTCTCGGGCTCTCCGGTCCTCGCTTACACCCTTGCCGCTTTCGAGGCATCAACCCTCGTTGACGCGATAATTATCGCTGTCGCGCCAGGCGACGAGGAATACTGCCGGAGCGAGCTCGCCCCCTACGGCTTCCAGAAGGTCTCGCATATCGTCGCCGGAGGGAAAGAGCGCCAGGACTCGGTCGCGAACGCCCTTGAATACGCAAAGGACGCGGTGGTGGTCGTTGTCCACGACGGGGCCCGCCCGCTCGTGACCGTCGAGATAATAGACGCCGTAATACGCTCTGCCTTTGAGACAGGGGCCGCGATAGCGGCGGTCCCGGTGAAGGACACCATAAAAGAGGTCTCTGACGGCATGGTCGCGAGGACGGTCGACCGGACCCGCCTCGTATCAGTCCAGACCCCTCAGGCCTTCAGGCGCGATATACTCGTAAACGCCTTTCAGAAGGCAAAGGCGGACAACTTCTACGGCACTGACGAGAGCTCGCTTGTAGAGCGGGCCGGGCATACGGTCTCTGTGGTCCGCGGCTCTTACGAAAACTTCAAGATAACGACGGCTGAGGACCTTCTTTTCGCCGAAGGCGTGCTCGATAAGAGAGGCGCGGCACTGAGGCCCGTTGTAAAATAAATCAGAAGGAAACCCATGCGCATAGGCAACGGATACGATGTCCACAGATTGGTAGAAGGGAGGAAGCTCATCATCGGCGGCGTCGACATCCCCTTCCCCAAGGGGCTCCTCGGCCACTCCGACGCCGACGTCCTCCTCCACGCGATAATCGACGCGTTGATCGGCGCGGCCGGGCTCGGGGACATCGGGAGGCACTTCCCCCCGACTAACCCGGCCTACAAGGGCATCTCGTCGATCGACCTCCTCCGGCGGACAGGCGCGCTCATCGTATCGAGCGGCTTTACTATCGGCAACATCGATTCGATCATAGTATGCGAGTCCCCCCGCATGGCGCCATACATCCCGGAGATGTCCACGAACATCGCCCGCGCCCTGAACTGCCCCGAGGGCAGGGTCAACGTAAAGGCCAAGACCGAAGAGGGGCTCGGCTTTACCGGCAGGGGCGAAGGCATCTCGGCCTACGCCGTCGCGATCCTTGAGGAGAGCGAAGGGTGAGCGTGCGGACGCGCTTCGCGCCGAGCCCCACGGGCCGCCTCCACATAGGTAACGCCCGGACGGCGCTCTTCAACTGGCTCTTCGCGCGAAGGCGCAATGGCAGCTTCCTCGTCCGCATAGAGGACACCGACATAGAGCGGTCTACAAAAGAGTTTGAAAAAGCCATCCTCGAAGACCTCCGATGGCTCGGCCTCGACTGGGACGAGGGGCCCGATGTTGGCGGCGGAAAGGCCCCCTACAGGCAGTCGGAGAGGCTCTCCATCTACAGGTCTTACGCCGCTCGCCTTGTAGACAACGGGCTTGCTTATAACTGCTACTGTACGAAGGAGAGGCTTGAGGGGCTAAGGAAAACACAGCTTGCCAAAGGCAAGCCCCCGAGATACGACGGCAGGTGCAGGGACCTCGCCTCGTCCGTTCCGCCCGCCGGCATCGAACCCGTCATAAGGTTCAGGGTCCCTGAAAAAGAGATAAGATTTATCGACGGCGTCCACGGCGAGCTCTCTTTCGATACGAGCGCCTTCGGCGACTTTGTGATCGTAGGCTCAGACGCAATAGCCTCATACAGCTTCGCGGTGGTCGTGGACGACGCGCTCATGGGGATCACCCACGTGATCCGCGGCGACGACCACCTCTCCAACACCCCGCGCCAGATACTGCTATTCGACGCGCTCGGCCTGAGAGCCCCGTCCTTCAGTCACATCCCGCTCGTCCTCGGTGCAAACAGGCTCCCGTTGAGCAAGAGGGAGCGGAACGCCTCAGTCTCCGAATTGAGGGACGGGGGATTCCTGCCGATCGCGGTAACGAACGCCATAGCCCGGCTCGGTTGGTCTCCTGAAGAAGGGCTCCTCCGCCTCGATGAGCTCGCCTCCGGCTTCGCGCTCGAAACCCTCTCAAACTCCCCGGCCGTATTCGACGTCGAGCGGCTAAAGTCCTTCAACAGGGAGGCGATAAAAATAATGGACGATGACGCCCTCTTCGCCTCCCTCGGAATGGATGAAAGGGACGTGCTTTTCAAAGAAGCCGTACTTGAGATAAGGGCCAACGCCTCTACCCTTTCGGAGCTTAAAGGTTTAATAGGCTCTGTTACAGGCGCCATAGTATACAATGAGGACGCACTCGCTGTATTGAGCGAGCCTTACGCAAAAGAGGTATTGAGGGCCTTTTACTCCGAGGCGGCGAGATTCGATTTGCTTGACGGCCTGGCGTATAATAAAATCATCGGAGAGGTCAAGAAACGGACAAATGAAAAGGGCCCGAGGCTCTTTCTCCCGATACGGTACGCGCTCACCGGAAGAAAGGAAGGGGTCGAGCTCGTGAACATATTGAAGCTCATCGGCAAGATTGAGGCGCTAAAAAGGATAAACAGGTTCATCTAAAAGATACCGGAAAGGTTATAAGATGCCCATAAAGGTCTACAACTCCCTTACGAGAAAGAAAGAAGACTTCGTGCCTGTCGAGGCGGGCAAGGTCCGGATGTACGTATGCGGCCCGACGGTATACGCGCTCAGCCATATAGGACATGCCCGGAGCGCCGTCTCGTTCGATGTCATATACAAGTACCTCAAGTACAGCGGGTACGAGGTAAAGTACGCCCGGAACTATACCGATGTCGACGACAAGATAATCCAGAGGGCTAACGAGGAAGGGGTCTCCTCAGAGGAGCTCGCCGAGCGCTACATCAAGGCCTTTGACGAGGACATGGACTCACTCGGCGTGGAGATACCGAACTTCAGGCCAAAGGCGACCGGCACGATTAAAAAAATTATCGAGGTCACCGAGACGCTCATCAGGAAAGGCTCGGCATACGAGCTTAACGGAGACGTCTACTATTCGGTCAGGCTCAAGAAGGACTACGGCAAGCTCTCCGGCAAGAACATAGACGAGCTCGAGTCCGGCGCGAGGGTCGATGTCGACGAAAGGAAAAAAGACCCTCTCGACTTCGCCCTCTGGAAGTCGTCCAAGCCCGGAGAGCCCGCATGGGATTCCCCCTGGTCCAAGGGCCGGCCAGGCTGGCACATCGAATGCTCAGCCATGTGCATGGAGTGGCTCGGAGAGACGATTGACATACACGGCGGCGGGAAGGACCTCATATTCCCGCACCACGAAAACGAGATAGCCCAGAGCGAGGCGGCGACAGGCAAGACGCCTTATGTGAAGTACTGGCTCCACAACGGGTTCGTGAACATCGAAAAAGAGAAGATGTCCAAGTCCATCGGCAACATCCTGAACATCAGGGATGTGCTCAAGGACTACACCGCCGACGCGCTTCGGCTCTTTCTGCTTTCCAGCCACTACAGGTCGCCCATCGATTATACGCGTGATTCATTGAAAGACGCCGAGGCCGCGATGGAGCGGTATTACAAGACCGTCCAGAGGATGAAAGAGGAGTACCCGTCTGCCTTCGAGGTCGAGTCCTGCATCCACTGCATAGAGGAGAGGGTGAACGAGATGACCTCGGCGATGGACGACGACTTCAACACGGCCGAGGTCGTCGGTTTCGTCTTCAAGGAAGTCACGAAGGCGAATAAGCTCATGGACGAGGCAAAGGCGACTAATGATAAGAAGGGGGTCTGGACCGAGATATCCTACACGCTCTCTCTCTTCCGGGAGGCGGGGAATATCCTCGGGTTATTCGCGAGGAGGCCTGAGGAGTATTTCAATGAGCGTAACTCGCGCGCGGCCTTGCCCGCCGAGGAGATAGAAGGGCTTATAAAAGAGCGCGAGGAGGCGCGAAAGAGGAAGGACTTCAAGGCCGCCGACGCCATCCGAAACGGTTTACTGGATAAGGGCATCGTCCTCGAGGACTCGGCAAAAGGGACGACCTGGAGCGTGAAGAAGTAACTATGTTAAACTTCCCCTACCTTGAGATTTTAACTTCCCCTCCCTTGACGGGAGGGGATTGAGGGGAGGGTGAAAACAACGCTTATCAGAGGGACTAACGAGTCCCCGTATACTGGGAACTAAGGAATAAAAAAACTGTTTTCCATAATCTCCCCTCACCCCTCTTTAGGAAAGAGGGGTACTTTCAAAGAAAGCCGCAATGCTCAACTTCTTCCTATTAATCTCCTTTGTATCATTTAAGGCTTTGAGGGTTTATAAACGATGGGGCAGCATCACTTCCCGACAAGATCATATTGATATCTTTTACAAATTCCCCGAGAGTCATTTTCCCCCGAATATCGTTTTTAAAATCAGTTATTTCAATCTCTTCATTAATTACTGTAAATTTACCCATTTCCCATCCGCGAACGGTAAAATCACCGAGTCGGTCGCCTTCGGAGCTCGGCGGGTTTATTCCTGTATCAACTGATAAAAACAAGAAAACCTCCTCATATAAACTAAATTCGGGCATTTCGGAAGTAGAGATAGTAGTGTCTCCGACAGCTCCTCCCTCCAGTCTTAAAGTAATTTGCTCCCCTTTTTTTCTCTTTTTGGGCGGGGCATTTTTAAGAACCTGG
>JACREV010000045.1 GCA_016218095.1 Deltaproteobacteria bacterium
ATGCTCCCTCGTCTGCGGCATCGGGCCGTCGGCGGCCGAGCAGACGAGTATCGCGCCGTCCATCTGCGCCGCTCCCGTGATCATGTTCTTTACGTAGTCGGCGTGGCCGGGGCAGTCTATATGCGCGTAGTGGCGCTTGTCGGTCTGGTACTCGACGTGCGATATCGATATCGTAAGGCCCCTCTCCCTCTCCTCGGGGGCCTTGTCTATGTTCTCGTATGCAAGGAAATCGGCGAATCCCTTCGAGCTCAACACCTTGGTTATCGCCGCGGTCAGCGACGTCTTGCCATGGTCGACGTGCCCGATGGTCCCCACGTTTATGTGCGGCTTGACTCTCTCAAATTTAGCCTTGCTCATGTCTTCCTCCGGGATTTATGACTTTGTCTGCCTCTAAAAAATATTATTTTCAGAGGTTGCCTTTTATTTTTTTGTTTCTGTTGGACCCGCGGAAACTGGAGCCCATGAGCGGGATCGAACCGCTGACCTCTTCCTTACCAAGGAAGTGCTCTACCGACTGAGCTACATGGGCCTTTTATCCTGCCGCGCCTCGGGCCTCCAATTTGCCTGCGGCCCCTTACGTTGCCATCGGCCCCCGTGCCCACTTGCGGAACGCGACTTTTTATATATGCTTTATACATGGAGCGGGTGATGGGAATCGAACCCACGCATCCAGCTTGGAAGGCTGGAGTTCTACCATTGAACTACACCCGCAAAAACAAAACCGGAGGCGTTAGAACCCGCTATATATAAAAAAACTGGTGGAGAGGGGAGGATTCGGTCTTTGTTCGTCGACCTCCTGTCTCCTCGCTCCGACCGGCCGCCCTCACTTCCGGCCGCGTCCTGCGGCCTCATCCTCCCGGGGTCGGCGTTCGGGCGGTTTCGAATCAGTCTATTATAAAAAAAACTGGTGGAGAGGGGAGGATTCGAACCTCCGAAGGCTGAGCCAGCAGATTTACAGTCTGCCCCCTTTGGCCGCTCGGGAACCTCTCCTTGCGCAAACCAAAAACAAAAAAAATTCCAGACCCTTGTCTATCCGCCTGAGAGACGGGGCAAAGGGCATCTTATAAGGTTCCTTGTACGCCGTCGGATTAAACGGTACGCGACTGAATACGCGAACAAATCCCAGCGCCGGCCTGAATAAGGGCGAGTTGCCGCACACAACCCCTTGTCGCCACCGCCGCCGCCTGTTGTCGGCCCCGCCCCAGGCCCTGAATTACACTGGAGCTGGCGATGGGATTCGAACCCGCAACCTGCTGATTACAAATCAGCTGCTCTACCATTGAGCTACGCCAGCGAAAAACCTGCGGAAATCCCAAAAACAAAAAATGGCAGACCCCACCGTCCTCTGACGGTAGGAACTGAATTGTAATATATAAAACAAGGGCGCTATTTTGTCAAGGCTTTTTTTGAGGCAAGGGGAACGAGAGATATCGAAAAAATTTACGAAAATCCGATCGGACCCGCCGGACAAGACTCCGGCAGGCGACGATTGTTTGCTCTTTTTTCGCCTTCTTCAGGCCGCGTGTCCGGGCCCTGAAGCCCTTCCATACCGCCGGGGCGCTCCCGGCCTTTAATTATACCAGACTTTTATCTACCCGCCGGCCCTTATTTCTTGGCCTGTGAACTGCTCAAGAGAAACCCTTCTATGAAGGCGTCGATGTCGCCGTCGAGCACCGCGTCGACGTTCCCCATCTCTATCCCGGTCCTGTGGTCTTTTACAAGCCTGTAGGGCTGGAGCACATAGGAGCGTATCTGGCTCCCCCAGGCGATATCGCGTTTCTCGTTATGATAGACCTGCATCTTCTCTTCCTGCTCCTTGAGCTTGAGCTCGTAGAGCCGGGCGCGGAGGAACTTCATCGCCATCGCCTTGTTCTTGTGCTGGCTCCTCTCGTTCTGGCACCCGACGACTATGCCCGTGGGCATGTGCGTGATGCGTATCGCGGACTCCGTCTTGTTTACGTGCTGGCCGCCCGCGCTCGAGGACCTGAAGGTGTCGATCTTCAAGTCCGCCTCGTTTATCTCTACCTCTATGGTGTCGTCTATCTCGGGGTAGACGAATACGGAGGCGAACGACGTATGCCGCCTCTTGTTCGCGTCAAACGGGGAGATGCGCACCAGCCTGTGTACGCCCATCTCGGCCTTAAGGTACCCGTAGGCGAACTCTCCCGTGACCGTGAAGGTGACGCTCTTTAGCCCCGCTTCCTCGCCTGGGAGGAAATCGGCTGTCTCGGTCGCGTAGCCCTTCCGCTCGGCCCACCGTAAATACATGCGTAGCAATATCGACGCCCAGTCCTGCGCCTCCGTGCCTCCGGCTCCGGGGTGGATGGAGACTATGGCGTTCAAGCGGTCGTTCTCTTTGCCGAGCATCCTCTGTACCTCGGCTGACCTTATCGCCTCTTTCGCTTCATTGAGCTTCTCCTCGGCCTCTTTGGCCGAGGAAGAATCGTGCGCCTCCTCGGCAAGCTCAAGGAATATCTCCGCCTCTTCTATAAGGCCCTGTATCTTCTCTACGCCTTCGAGCGATGAGGATATCTCGGCCTTTCTCTTCAGGAGCTTTTGCGCCGCGGCCTGGTCGGCCCAGAGCTCGGGGCTTGCGGCCTTCTCCTCTATATCTTTCAGTTCCTTGAGCTTGGCGTCCTGGTCAAAGAAAGCTCCGGAGGTCGTCGAACTTCCCCCTTATCGTGCCGAGCGATTCCTTTATCTCTTCGAACATCTATTTCCTCCGTGTAGTTACGGCTGATATTGTAAAGAGCGCGGCCATGCCCATGCACCCGAACGCGAAGACGTCTCCGCGCATCGAATAAAACGTCGGCGCGCCCCTTTTAAGCCCCACCGTATCGACTATGAAATCCCTTTTGAACAACCCGGTCTTCTGCCGGACCCTGCCGACCGGGTCTATTACGCCGCTTATGCCGGTATTCGCGGAGCGTAGCACGAACACCTTGTTCTCGACCGCGCGGAATATCGACATCTGGAAGTGCTGGTACGGGGCCGAGGTGGTGCCGAACCACGCGTCGTTCGTGATGTTCACGAGGACCGTCGCTCCGTTCCTTACCGACCCCGCCGCAAGCTCCGGGAAGATCGACTCGAAGCAGACGAGCGTGCCGATTGAGCCGCCCTCGAAGTTTATAGGTACTGGGCCCGGCCCTTCGGAATAATCCCCTATGCCTGCCGTGAGCTTCTTTACGAACGGCAGGATTTTTTTCAGCGGCACGTACTCGCCGAAGGGGACGAGGTGGACCTTGTCGTACTTGCCTATGGACTCGCCCGCGGGCGAAAGGAGAAACGCGCTATTGAAGTAATCGATCCGGTCCGCCGTTGGATTATATGAATAAGAGGGGCTGCCGGTCAATATGAAACTCCCGGTCTCCCTCGAGATATCCCCTATGAGCCCGTCCCTGATTTTATCCGGCTCGAAATAGAAGGGTATCGCGGCCTCGGGCCATACGATGAGGCTGGCGCCCATCTTACCGGCGCTCAGGCTTAAGTCCCTGTATATGTCGATGGTCGCCCTCTGGTAAGAGGGGTCCCATTTGAGGGACTGGTCGATCGAGCCCTGCGCTATTCCGACCCTCATGGTGCTCCAGAGGCGGGTCTCGTCATCGACCTGCCTTGTGCGCATGAAGCCGTAAGAGACTACCGAGACGAGGAGCGCGAGCGCTATGGCGGACTCCCGGAGCGGGAGAGAGCGGGTCTTTTTAAGGAGGTATTCGATATTATAGAGTACCGCCATGTTCACGATGAGGACGAGAAACGAAACGCCCCAGACCCCGGTCGTATCGGCTATCTGAATGACCGGTATGTATGACGCCTGCGTATAGCCGGTAAGGACCCAGGGGAGCCCGGTAAAGAGGTAGCCCCTCGCGTATTCGAGCGCCACCCACAAGGCCGGAAGTGCGACGAGCCTCAAGACCTTGTCCTGCCTGGCGGTCAGGGAAAATACGAGGCCGAAGATGGCCGGGTAGACCGAAAGATATGCGACGAGCAGGAGCATGACGAGAGTGCTTGTCAAATACGGCACCCCGCCGTAGTAGTACATGGAATGTATTACCCAGTAGACGGTGCCCAGGAAGAACGAGAGGCCGAATACGAAGCCTGTGATAAGCCCCTTGAGTCTCCCGCCGTCCTTGTCATCAAGCGCGTAAAGGATGGGCACATACCCGAACCAGGCGATAAAGCCCATATCGAACGGCGGGAAGGCGAGCGCAAGGAGCGCGCCCGAGACTATCGCGAGTATTATCCGTTTTATCATTTGAGTGTCGCGAAGAATATCCGGAAGACGAGGAGCGTCAACCCGAAGCCCAAAAGCCCGCCTAAAAAGACCTCGAGCTTCGTGTGTATGCCGCCCACAAGCCTCGACTGGCAGACCATGACCGCCATCACGAACGAGAATATCATGACGAGCGGGTCGAGCGTGAGGAGCGTAATCGATGTAAAGAGCGAAAACGCTACAGCCGAGTGCCCGCTCGGCATGCCGCCGTGTAGCGGGGTGCCCTTTCCGAGCCGGGCCTTGAGTGTCACGACCGCTATAAGGCAGAGGAGGAGCGCGATGATCGCTATGTGGCCGGAAAACACCCGCGCCTCGCGCAAGACAAGCCCCGCGGGCTCATAGATGTACTTCGTGAATATCATATAGACCGTGATGACGACGCCGATGGAGGATACCAGCACCGCCCCGGCAGAGACGTCCTTGGCGCGCTTGGCGAAGATGTTGTACTTCTCCTCCATCAGGTTCACGGACTCCTCTATCGCGGTGTTCATCATCTCGGCGAAGAGGAGTATTACGACCGAGAGCGAGAACATCACGAACTCGGCGATGGGGAGCTCGAGGAAGAGGCTCAAAAAGAGCGCGGCGGCGGCTATGACGTAGTGGTACCTTATGTGCCTCTGGGTCTTGAAGGCGTATATGACGCCCTCTATCGCGTAGTTCAGCGACTCGAACCAGCTCTTGGGCTTTGGTACCTCTTTGCGCTCGTCCATTTATAAAATTTTAAATGATTTCGTCAAGGTAAGCAAATTCAAAAATGCGCGGCAAGAAAACAGGATAAAAACCTCTTAACGAGCGAGGCATGACAGCAGGTCAGTGAATTTCAAAAGCGGAAACAAAAATCTCCTTTTTCAAATAATCCTTTTTCTCGTCATCGGATAAAGCCTCTAAATAAAGCCCGCTCGCCTCCTTCATGTTCGCCATGACCTCGTCGATAGTATCTCCCTGGGTTTGACAGCCCTCAAGCTCGGGACAATAGGCATAATAACCGTGCCCGTCTTTTTCTATCACGATGCTTACTTTGTAAGACATTCAACACCTCCCTCTCGCGAGCTGAAACTGTACTCTGCTTTACTTTAATGATAACACAAACATGAGAGCCCTCAAATAAACCCTTTCTCCTTAAGCCTCCCCAA
>JACREV010000050.1 GCA_016218095.1 Deltaproteobacteria bacterium
GAGATGGTAATGCCCGGAGACAACGTGAACCTTGAAGTCGAGCTCATCACGCCGATCGCGATGGAAGAGGGCCTCCGGTTCGCCATACGCGAGGGCGGCAGGACCGTCGGCGCGGGCGTTGTCACGAAGATAATAGCGTAAGCCGTTTGATTCTACGGCGAGGCGGCCCCAAAGGGCCGCCTCGCTTTAACCTTTATAAAAAAAGGTGCTATCCCTAAAAATCAGGAATTTTTTCTGAGGTCAAGGAAGGGCGGGGATAAAAAGCGGAGCATATATGGAACATATGTGAGCATTTTTATTTCCGACCTGACGCAGAGATCAGGAAAAATAACAATTTTTAGAGATAGCAGATAGCCTTAGGACTCGTCCGGGGCTTAATATTTGGGCGCCGTCCCAGGGAGGGTTTTTTTCATGAGGGATATAATCACGCTGGCATGCACCGACTGCAAGCGCAGGAACTATTCGACGACGAAGAACAAGAAGACGATACCGGACAGGCTTGAGATAAAGAAGTTCTGCAAGTTCTGCAAGAAGCACACGGTACACAAGGAAACGAAGTAAAGAGCCCTGGCGCGGCTCGCGTCCGCGCTGTTTTCTTAGAGGGGCGCGGGGTGGGGGCGGCCGGGGCGCGGTTCGCGGCATAGCGGCCCTGCTTGCGCCCGGACTTCAGAGGACCGCATATTACTGACGGATTTTTTACAGGCCAGTAGCTCTAACGGCTAGAGGGGCGGTCTCCAAAACCGCATGTTGGGGGTTCGTATCCCTCCTGGCCTGCCAGCTTCCAGGGGGCGCGGCCCCATTAAATAAAAGACTCTTTACCGGACAGGGACTACGGGATGGAAAAGTTAGACAGGGCCAAAGAGTTTTTCAACGAATCGAAGCAGGAGCTGAAGAAGGTCACCTGGCCGACCAAGCAGCAGACCATAACCTCCACATGGGTCGTGGTAGCCGTGACAGTCGTCCTCGCCGTCTTCCTGGGCCTTGTCGACCTCGTGCTCTCAAAATTCATCGGCTACATCCTAAGTTGAGGGGATAATGTCAAAAAAGTGGTATGTAGTGCATACCTATTCCGGGTATGAGAACAAGGTCAAGGCCGCTATCGAAGAGAAGATAAAGGCGACCGGCAAGGAGGCACTCTTCGGAGAGGTGCTCGTCCCTTCGGAAAAGGTCGTCGACATGGTCAAGGGCGTCAAGAGGACGACTTCGAGGAAGTTCTTTCCCGGATACATCCTCATAAACATGGACTTGAACGACGAGACCTGGCACCTCGTGAAGGGCATCCCCAAGGTCACCGGCTTCGTCGGGGGCCAGGAGGCGCCGCCGACCATCTCCGAGGACGAGGTCCGCAAGATCACCCGCCAGATGGAGGAAGGGGCCGTGAGGCCCAAGCCCAAGGTCCTCTTCGACAGGGGTGAGAACGTGCGCGTGGTAGACGGGCCGTTCACGAACTTTACCGGCATAGTCGAAGAGGTCAAGCCGGAGAAGGGCAAGCTCCGCGTCCTCGTCTCGATATTCGGCAGGGCCACTCCGGTGGAGCTCGATTTCGTGCAGGTCGAGAAGGCTTAAAGTCAGGGTTCAGGTTTCTTCCAAATAAAGCGGCGTCCAGACGGAATATTAGGCACGAAAAGAGAGGATAAAGTATGGCTAAGAAGATCACAGGACAGATCAAGCTCCAGATACCTGCCGGAAAGGCGAACCCGTCTCCTCCGGTCGGACCCGCGCTCGGCCAGCACGGCGTCAATATAATGGAGTTCTGCAAGCAGTTCAACGCGCGCACCCAGGCCCAGGACGGCATGATAATCCCGGTCGTCATAACGGTATACGCCGACAGGACCTTCTCGTTCATAACCAAGACCCCCCCGGCCTCAGTGCTCCTGAAGAAGGCCGCCGGAGTCGAGAAGGGCTCGAAGGCCCCGAACAAGGAAAAGGTCGCAAAGGTCACCAGGAAGCAGGTCGAAGAGATCGCGAAGCTCAAGATGCAGGACCTTACGGCCGCAAGCCTGGAAGCGGCGGTAAAGACGGTCGAAGGCACCGCGAGAAGCATGGGAATCACGGTGGAGGGTTAAGAAAATGGGAAAGAAATACGAAGCATCCAAGGCAAAAGTAGAAGAAGGGCGCGCCTACGAGCTCGAGTCGGCCTTCAAGGTCCTGCCCGAGACAAAGGTAGCGAAGTTCGACGAGACCGTAGAGGTCTCCGGAAGGCTCGGCGTAGACCCCAAGCACCCTGAGCAGATGGTCAGAGGCACGGTGGTGCTCCCGCACGGCATAGGGAAAAAGGTGCGCGTCCTCGTATTCGCGAAGGGTGAAAAAGAGATCGAGGCCAAGGAAGCCGGGGCCGACTACGTCGGTAGCGACGACCTCATCGAGAAGATCAACAAGGGCTGGCTCGACTTCGACGCCATCGTCGCAACCCCTGACATCATGGGCGCGGTCGGAAAGCTCGGTAAGGTCCTCGGGCCCAGGGGCCTCATGCCGAACCCGAAGCTCGGCACAGTCACCTTCGACGTGAAGAGGGCGGTATCCGACCTCAAGGCCGGCAAGGTGGAGTTCAGGGTCGACAAGGCCGGGAACATCCATGTGCCCGTGGGCAAGGCCTCCTTCGGCTCATCCAAGCTCAAGGACAACTTCATGGCCCTCATGGACGCGATCATAAAGGCGAAGCCCGCGGCCTCCAAGGGGACTTATCTCCGCAGCCTCTTCGTCTCTACGACGATGGGGCCGTCGATAAAGCTCGACGCCGTAGAGGTCAGAAACCTTTTCAAGTAGGCTTAAAGCCGGGGAGACACTCTCCCCGGAGATTATAAAAACTAACTTTCGGTCAGAGACAGTAGGGGCTTACAAGCTTAATAATCCTACCGAGACCAGGCTCGTCGCATGGCGCTCCATGCGCAGGGGGGGGACGTGTCCCACCTGCGCTCGCGCTTTTTTAAGCCTTGTATCTCTTCTGTCTTTTGATGCGAAGACAGAAAGGAGGGAAAAAGATTTGGAAAAGGCGCAGAAAGTAACCGTAGTAGACGATTTGAAGGAAAAGCTCTCCCGTGCCGACGCGACCTTCGTTGCCGAGTATCAGGGCATAAAGGCCGTCGAGATGAACGAGATGAGAAGGGCCTTGAGGGCGGCGTCCATAGACCTTAAGGTCATAAGGAACACGCTCTCCAGGCGGGCGCTGCAGGGGACCCCGGTTGAGGCCCTCTCCGCCCACTTGAAGGGCCCGATGGCGATAGCCATCTCCTACAAGGACGCGGCCGCCGCGGCAAAGGCCCTGACGCAGTTCGCCAAGGACCAGCCGAAGTTGAAGCTCAAGGTCGGCACGCTCGGCTCGAAGGTCATAAGCTTGGACGAGATAAGGGGCCTTGCGGAACTGCCGCCGAGGGAAGTGCTCTTGGGCAGGATGCTCGGCTCCATGATGTCGCCGGTCTCCGGCTTCGCGCGGGTGCTCGCCGGCGTGCCCACAAAGCTCCTTTACGCTCTGAACGCGATAAAGGACCAGAAGGCCGCTACCTCCGGCGCGTAACCGTCCTCAGGACGGCAAGTTTGATTGTATGAAGGAAAAAGGTTAAAATAACAAATTTCGAGGAGGATCTCCCAATGGCAGACATAAAGAAGGAAGACGTAATAAAGTATATAGAGTCGATGACCGTTCTCGAGCTCGCCGAGCTCGTAAAGGAGCTTGAGGAGAAGTTCGGCGTATCCGCCGCGGCCCCCGTGGCCGTAGCCGCCGCCCCCGCCGCAGGGGCCGCCGCCCCCGCCGCCGCCGAGAAGACCGAGTTCACCGTGGTCCTGAAGGACGCCGGCGCCGAGAAGATAAAGGTCATCAAGGAAGTAAGGGCGATAACGGGCCTCGGCTTGAAGGAAGCCAAGGACCTCGTCGAGGGCGCGCCCAAGACCCTGAAGGAAGGCGTGAACAAGGAAGAGGCCGAGAAGATCAAGAAGCAGGTCGAAAGCGCTGGCGCGAAGGTCGAGATCCAGTAATCTCGGCTCCCATCCGGACACATCCAGTAGAAAACGATTATTGCAGGCGTACGGGGGGGGGGCAAAAGCCCCCCGTACGCCGCTTCTTAAGAGACGGACGGCCCGCGCCCCCTCCGGCGGGTCTTTTTTCCAAGGATTCTTAAAAAGGAGTATAACGAGAATATGGCTTCCTCCCATTTGATCAACGGACAGGTATTGAGGAAGGATTACTCGAGGATAGGCAAGGTCGTCAGCATGCCGAACCTCATCGAGGTGCAGAAGAAGTCCTTTGTCCAGTTCCTCCAGCTCGACCATAAGGCCGAAGAGAGGAAGGACACGGGGTTGCAGGCGGTCTTCAAGAGCGCCTTCCCGATAAAGGACTTCAGCGGCAACGCCTCGCTCGAGTTCGTAAAGTACGCCCTCCTCGAGCCCAAGTACACGACCGACGAGTGCCACCAGAAGGGCATGACCTACGCCTCTCCGATAAAGCTCATGGTGCGGCTCATCATGTGGGACAAGGACCTCGAGACCGGGGCCCAGACCATACGCGACATAAAGGAGCAGGAGGTCTATTTCGGCGAGATACCGCTCATGACTGACAACGGGTCATTTATTATTAACGGCACCGAGCGCGTTATCGTCAGCCAGCTCCACAGGTCGCCCGGCGTCTTCTTCGAGTTCGAGAAGCCCAAGGGCTTCACCGGCAAAGTATTGTACACCGCCCGCGTCATCCCCTACCACGGCTCCTGGCTCGACTTCGAGTTCGACCAGAAGGACTGGCTCTACGTTAGGATAGACAAGCGCAGGAAGATGCCCGCCACCATCCTCCTTAAGGCCCTCGGGTACTCGGTTGAGGAGATGCTCAACTACTTCTACCCGAGCGAGGAGATAGTACTCGAGAACAAGAAGATAATGAAGAGCGTTGAGCCAGAGTTCCTCGTCGGACAGAAGGCCGCGCGCGATATAAAGGACCCGCACACCAACGAGGTCATCGTAAAGAAGGACAGGAAGGTCACGAGGCTCGTCATAAAGAAGCTCGTGACCGCCGGGATAAAGTACATCCCCGTAGAGGTCGAGGACATAATCGGCAGGGTGGCCTCCCGCGACATCGTCGACCCGAATACCGGTGAAGTCATACTCGAGTGCAACCAGATATTGTCGAGGGAGAAGCTCGACGAGATCTCCCGCCGCGACATAAAGAGCTTCAAGCTCCTTTTGATCGAGGCGATGGGCGTCTTCTTCAGGGAGACGCTCCTTAACGACCGCATCGGCAACGAGGACACGAGGACCATAAACGAGTACAGGAAAGAGAACCCGGACGAACCCGTTACGAACATGACGCTGAACGCCCGGGTCGAGATATACAAGAGGCTGAAACCAGGCGACCTTCCGACGGTGGATACCGCGAACGCCTTTTTTCACGACCTCTTCTTCAACGCCGACAGGTACGACCTTTCCAAGGTCGGCAGGCTTAAATTAAACAGGAAGCTCGGCTTCGACGTCCCCCTCGACATGACGATCCTCCGGAAGGACGACATACTCGAGGTGGTCCGTTACCTCATACTTCTGCGGAACGGCCAGGGCACGGTCGACGACATCGACCACCTCGGAAACCGCAGGGTGCGCTCCGTAGGAGAGCTCCTCGAGAACCAGTACAGGATAGGACTGCTCCGCATGGAGAGGGCGGTGAAGGAGAGGATGAGCCTAGGCGAGCTGGAAACGCTCATGCCGCACGACCTCATCAACCCGAAGCCTGTCTCCGCGGTCATAAAGGAGTTCTTCGGCTCAAGCCAGCTCTCGCAGTTCATGGACCAGACGAACCCGTTGTCCGAGATAACCCACAAGAGGAGGCTCTCGGCCCTCGGGCCCGGAGGTCTTACGAGGGAGAGGGCGGGCTTCGAGGTGAGGGACGTGCACGCGACCCACTACGGCCGCATATGCCCGATCGAGACGCCTGAAGGCCCGAACATCGGCCTCATCGTCTCTCTTTCCACCTACGCGAGGGTAAACGACTTCGGCTTCATCGAGACCCCGTACAGGGAAGTGAAGGACGCCAAGGTCTCGAACAGGATAAATTATCTGTCGGCCCTCGACGAAGAGCCCCATGTCATAGCGCAGGCGAACGCGCCGATCGACAAGGACGGCAGGTTCACGAGCGAGTTCATCTCGGCGAGGAAGGGCGGAGAGTTCATCATGGCCCGCGCCGAGGACATTACCCTCATGGACGTCTCTCCGAACCAGCTCGTCAGTGTCGCAGCCGCGCTCATCCCGTTCCTCGAGAACGACGACGCGAACAGGGCGCTCATGGGCTCGAACATGCAGAGGCAGGCCGTTCCGCTTGTCCGCACCGAGGCCCCGATAGTCGGCACCGGCATGGAGAGTGTCGTCGCGAGAGACTCGGGCGTTACAATCCTTGCCAGGAACCCCGGCGTCGTCGAGGGGGTGGACGCCACACGCATAGTCGTAAGGAACGACGCCGGAGGCGTCGACATATACAATCTGACCAAGTTCAGGCGTTCTAACCAGAACACCTGTTTAAATCAGAAGCCGATAGTATTCAAGGGCGACGTCCTTGCCGAAGGGCAGGTCATCGCCGACGGCCCCTCGACCGACGACGGAGAGCTCGCGCTCGGGCGTAATGTCCTCGTCGCCTTCATGCCCTGGGGCGGGTACACCTTCGTGGAATCCATACTCTTAAGCGAGAGGTTGCTCAAGGACGACGTCTTCACTTCCGTCCACATCGAGGAGTTCGA
>JACREV010000052.1 GCA_016218095.1 Deltaproteobacteria bacterium
CGGGCGAAATGAGGTTCCCTGTAGTCCGGAACGGGATAGATACCGGGGCCTTCGGGATATCGAAGTCAAAGGGGCGGTACGTGCTCTCCCTCGGCAGGGTCTGCCCTGAAAAGGGTTTTCATATCGCGATGGACGCGGCAATGAGGGCGGGCATCCACTACGCGCTCGCCGGGTTGGTCTTCAGATACGAGACTCACGAGCTATACTTCAGGGAAGAGATAGCCCCGAGGCTCGGACGCGCCTGCGTCTTCCTCGGCCCCGTTGGCCTTGAGCGGAAGAGGCGGCTTTTGGCCGCCTCAAGGTGCGTGATAGTCCCGAGTCTCGTGCCCGAGACGAGCTCTCTTGTCGCGATGGAGGCGCTCGCCTCCGGGACCCCGGTAGTCGCCATGAGGATCGGGGCGCTCCCGGAGATAATCGAGGACGGGAAGACCGGCTTCCTCGTCGACTCGATGGAGGAGATGACGGAGGCGATAAAGGACTCCGGGTTGATTTCTCCCGAGGCCTGCGTCGAGGCGGCCAGAGAGAGGTTTGACGCCTCCAGGATGGCTGAGGGCTACATCGATCTGTACAGGGAGATATTGGAAAGCGTTAAGGGGTGACGTGATCATCGCGGAATTGGACTCGCTTGACCGGCTGCTCCCGGTAATTGACGAGTGGCGCGGTCTCTGGTTCGAGTGCGCATCAGCCCCGCCCTTTCTTTCGCCCGAGTGGCTCATGCCGTGGTGGAAGAGTTTCGGCGGGGGCAGGCTTTGCGTGCTCACGGCGAGAGAGGGCGCGAGGCTCGTCGGGCTCGCCCCGTTGTTCGTATACGAAAATAAAGACAACGAACGCTCTCTTGCGTTCATCGGCACAGGCATCTCTGATTATCTCGGCGTGCTCTCCGCCCCCGGTTTCGAAATGGAATTCGCTCTGGCCCTCCTTGGATGGATGACAAAGGAGGCCCGGGACTGGGACTTGTGCAGTCTTGAGGAGATAAGGGAAGGCTCGCCCATCCTTGATGTCGATATCCGGCCTCCCTCCGGATACGCCGCGAATATCTCCCTCCAGAGCACCTGTCCGGCGCTCTTGCTCCCGGACTCGACTCGGGGGTTCTACGGGCTCCTCTCGAATGACCTCAGAAGGAAGTTCATGAAGGGCAAAAGGGAGCTTGAGGGCGCCGGGAGGGTGGAGGTAGAGGAGGCCGAAGAGGAGACCGTCTCAGTGTTCATATCCGAGCTCCTGGAGCTTCACGGCAGGAGGCGGGGCGCCCCGGCAAGAGAAGAGGCGCTGAAGGCCTTCCATATCGAGGCGGCAAGAGGGCTTAAAAGACTCGGGTGTCTTGGATTAAAAAGGCTTCTTTTCAACGGAGAGACCGCCTCGGTCCTTTATACGTTCAAGAGGCGGGGGAGGGTCTACTGCTACATGACGGCGTTTGACGGGAGGCTTTCATGGTACAGCCCCGGCAGGTACCTCATGGCGCGCTCCGTCGAGGAGGCCATAGGCGCGGGCTTCGAGGTCTTCGATTTCATGCGGGGCGCCGAGCCTTACAAGTACGCCTGGGGAGCGACGGACACCTTCAACTACCGCCTGAACATCGTAAGGCAAACCTAAAAGGAACTGGAATGATAGTATACAGAAAGGTGGAAGAGTGGAAAGAGACGCTCTCCCACATCGATCGGTTGAAGTCCATGGTCGTTGAGGCGGCAAGTGCGGCCTCCGGAGATACGCTTCGTGAGGCCGCGCTTGACCTTCTTATAGAATGGGGCGTATTCGAGTCCGCCCTCGTCGACGCGATATCGCCGGATGAGGACGACGACAACGACGCTATCGCACTCCTGCGGAGAGCCGCGCTTCTTACGGGCCGGATTTTTCATGCGTCGATACGCGCTGTCGATCAAAATGGGCACAAAGGGCTTTGCAACGAGCTCATGGGAATAGCGGACCGCCTCAAGGGGCTTAAGCTCCCGGAGTCCGTCACACTCCGTGAGCCAGAGGGGTACGCCCATTACGGGTTGTATCCGGAGCTCTACATGAAGGCGGCAAGGAGGCTCTCGGAAGAGTCGAGGCCGACTGAGGCGGTCTGCATAGGGCTCCGCTCGATCGGCACAAGCCTTTCAGCCGCGGCTTCCGCCGCGCTCGCCGCTGAAGGGTGTTCCGTCGAGTCGTTGACATTAAGGCCGCGCGGACACCCCTTCAAAAGATACATACAGGCGTCTCGCGCGGTCTCGCGGCGCATCCAGTCGCTCAGAGGAAGGCCGTTCCTGATATTCGACGAGGGGCCGGGCTTAAGCGGCACTTCTTTCGGTTCGGCGGTAAAATTCCTTTCAAGCCTCGGCATACCGGAAAAGGATATGGTCCTCTTCCCGAGCTGGGAGCCGGACGGCTCGGCGTTTTTTTCAGAAGAGGCGAAGGGGCCGTGGGGGAGGCTCAGGAAATACACCGCGGACTTCGACTCTGTCTTTGTAAAGAGCGGGAGGCTGTCCAGGGGCCTTAAGACAAGCGGGCTCGTAAATATCTCCGGCGGGGGGTGGCGTCCGTACTTCTACAGGTCCGAGGAGGACTACCCGGCTGTAAACGCCCATCACGAAAAGAGGAAGTACGTCGCGATAGGCGCTCACAGCGAGGGGGAGGGGGAGGGGGACGGGCGCGCGTGGAACGGGCTCGTCCTCCGGTTCGCCGGGCTCGGCAGGTTCGGGCGCTCGAAGTACGAGCGCGCCCTCAGGCTCTCGGCCTCAGGCCTCACTCAGAGGGCCGCATCCATACGGGACGGCTTCATGGCGACCGAGTTCGTCCACGGCAGGCCGGTTGCGGGGACGGAGCTCAATCAGGTATTGCTCGACGAGATGGCGCGCTACGTCGCGTTCATAGACAACAACATGGATGAGCGCCCCTCAGTCTCGTTCGATGAGATGGAGGAGATGATAAGGCGGAACACCACGGTAGGCCTCGGCGGGAAGTGGACTGAAAGGCTCTCCGCGCTTTCCAGGTTCAGGCCGTCGTTTAACGAAAACGGCGCGCGTTCGGTAGACGGGAGGATGCTCCCGAACGAGTGGCTGCTTACGCCTCGGGGGTACGTGAAGGCAGACTCGTTCGACCACCACGCCGACCAGTTCTTCCCCCGCTGTCAGGACATAGCCTGGGACTTGGCCGGCGCGATAATCGAGTTCAACTTAAGCCCCATGGAGGAGGACTACTTTCTCTCTCGCTTCTTAAGGCTTTCCAGGGACAGGTCCGCTCTAAAACGCCTTCAGTTCTACAAAACGGCGTATCTCGCGTACAGGCTCGGGTACTCGGCCTTCTCCGCCGAAGAGCTCAAAGGCACGAAGGACGGAGAAAAGTTCAAGGCCCTTAACGGGAGGTACTCGCTCAGACTCAAGCACGAGTTATTGGCCTTGTAACCCCCCGATCAAAACAGTATAATCCTCCTCCATGCCATTCAGGATAGACCTGCATATCCATACGACCGAGAGCGGAGACAGCTCTGTCGCCCCCGAGGAGGCCGTGGAGCGCGCCATCGCGCTCGGCCTCGACGGCGTCGCCTTCACCGAGCACAACTCCTTCCTGGCTTCCGAGCCGGTGGAAAGGCTCAAGGAGAAGTACGGCAAGAGGGTGCTGATAATCCGCGGCGCCGAGTACTCCTCCGCCGACGGGCACATACTCCTCTTCGGCATAGACGAGAGGACTATAAGCGCGCTCGGCCGTCATGCCCCGGCAATTGACGCCGTGAGGGCGGCGAATGAGGCTGGCGGCGCGGCGATCGTCGC
>JACREV010000068.1 GCA_016218095.1 Deltaproteobacteria bacterium
CGCGGGTACTCGGCGTACGGCCAATTTCAAATCAGGTTGCTCCAGGCTCCCGAACGCAAAGCCGTCCGATGCGGATTTGCCCGTCCGGCGAGGACCTTGTAATCCCCCCGCATAATAAAGTATAATGAATCCATTGACTCAGGCCTTTTTTAATTAAAGGCCTTTTCGCGTTTCTTCGCCCTTAAATGATCGAAAAAACCTTTAGAAATACCATAAAGAGGCTCGGGATGCTCCGGAAGGGGGACTCCGTCCTCGCGGCCGTCTCAGGCGGGGCGGACTCGATCGTCATGTTCCGCCTCCTGTCGTCCGTCAAGGGAGAGCTTGATCTCAAGCTATCCGTCTGCCACCTTAACCACAACATGAGGGGGGCGGAATCCAGGCGCGACCTCGAGTTCGTCAAAAAGACCGCTCGCGCGGGAGGCCTTGAGTTCTTCGGAAAGACCCTTCGCAAGGGCTCTCTCGCAATCAAGGGCAGGTCTCTCCAGGAGGCCGCGCGCGAGGAGAGATACGCCTTCTTCGAGGAGGCGGCGAAAAAGGCCGGGGCGAAAAAGATCGCGCTCGGCCACACGCTCGACGACCAGGCAGAGACCGTGCTTTTGAGGCTCTTGAAGGGCGCGTCCTTAAGCGGACTCTCTGGGATCCCGCCGATAAGGGGCCATTTCATAAGGCCTCTTATCGATGTGAATAGAGAGGAGATAGAGCGGTACGCAAGGGACGAAGGCCTCGAATTCGTAACAGACTCGACGAACAAGACCCCCAAGTACCTTAGGAACAGCGTCAGGCTCTCCCTGATCCCTTTCCTCGAGAATAACTATAACCGCTCCATAAAAGAGACGCTCGCAAGGACCGCCTCGGTCCTCGCCGTCGACAACGCGTACATCGGCAAGGCGTCGGATGAGGCACTAAAGGAGGTCGTAGTCGAGCGCGGCAGAAGCGCGATCACCCTCGACAGGCTAAAGACCCTCTCCCTCCACAGGGCCGTATCCGCGCGTGTCTTTCTTAAGGCCCTGGACAGGTTCGACCCCGCATCCGCCTCCGACCTTTCATCCGCCCATGTCGACGCCTTCCATGGGATAGCCGAAGGCCGGTCTCCATCGGCCTCGATCAACCTCTCGGGCGGGGTTATTCTAAGGCGCGAGTACGACCGCTTGACGATATCTAAAAAAGTATCCATTAAAAGAAAGCCTTTTGAAAAGAGGCTCAAAGTGCCGGGGAGGACCGTCGTTCCAGGCATGGGGGCCTTCGAGGCCGAGGTGCTTGCCCGTAAGCCGAAGACCCTCCTTACCGGGGAGGAGACCGTCTTTCTCGACCTCGACGAGGCCGGTGACGTATTGGTCTTAAGGCCATTCAACGACGGAGACAGGATGGTCCCCTTCGGAATGGAGGGGCACAAGAAGGTAAAGGAGATATTCATCGACGCCAAGGTGCCGAGGGAGGTCCGGAGGACCCTCCCTTTGCTCTTAAAGGGAGAGGATATAGTCTGGGTGCCGGGGGTAAAGAGGTCGGGGCTCTTGAAGGTCACCCCTCATACGTCCCGGGTGCTCAAGGTAACGTGGAAGGGCGGATGGCCCCAGAAATAACTTTAATTCAATTGAGAAAAGTTATAGAATAAATGGTTTAAATCCGTGCCGAACGGCGCGGGCTTGAAGTGCCGGAGAGTAGAAGCCATATCCAGGGGGGAGAGTCCGATGATAATGCCTTACAAGGGGATAAGCCCCCGGATCCACGAGACCGCCTTCATAGTCGATAACGCCTCCGTCATAGGCGACGTCGAGATAGGCGAACACTCGAGCGTCTGGTTCAACGCGGTAGTAAGGGGCGACGTCCACTACATCCGCATAGGCAAGAGGACCAATGTCCAGGACAACTCCACCCTCCATGTCACGAAAGACACCTACCCTCTCATAATCGGCGACGACATCACGATAGGCCATAATGTCATACTCCACGGTTGCACCGTAAGGGACAGGTGCCTCATAGGCATGGGCTCGATAATACTCGATAACGCCGAAGTAGGCGAGGATTCGATCGTCGGCGCCGGCGCGCTCGTGACCGAAGGCATGAAGGTCCCGCCGAGGTCTCTCGTTTTGGGCGTGCCGGGCAAGGTAAAGAGGGCGCTTACGGACGATGAAGTCGCGCGGATCCTCAGATCGGCGAAGAACTACATGGAATACTCGAGGAACTACCTCGACTACAGGGGAGCTTAGGTGTTCGGAGGGCTTTCTTTCATAGGGCTCATTTCAAAGGGCGGGGTCACAGTCCTCGTCCTCGGGTTGCTTTCGGTCTTCTCCATCGCGATAATGCTCGAGAGGGCGCGGGCCTTCAGTCGTTTCAGGAGGGGTATCCACGACCATTTCGAGCCGTTGAAAAAGACGCTTCAGAGCGGGGGTCTGCCTGCCGCGGCCGGTTACTCCGGCGGGGTGGACTCGCCTCTCGGGAGGGTATTCCTCGCCGGTTATGAGAAGCGCGGCAAGAAGAAGGACGCGATAGAAGGGGCGATGGAGCTCTCCGGCAGGAGAGAGGTGCAAAGGCTGGAAAAGTTCCTCGGCGTGCTCGGGACGATCGGCTCTACAGCCCCGTTCATAGGCCTCTTCGGCACGGTACTCGGCATCATAAGGGCGTTCAGCGACATGGCGCTCACGCAAGGCGCAAGCCCCTCAGCCGTCGCCGACGGCATAGCTGAAGCGCTCGTTGCGACGGCCGCGGGCCTGTTCGTCGCCATACCGGCTGTCGCGGCGTACAACTACTTCGTAAGGACCGTCGCGAAATATTCGCTTGAGCTCGAGGCATCGGCCTCGGAGTTCACGGAGGCGTTTCTCTCAGATGGCATGGAAGATAAATAACCATAACGAGAGTATGATGGCCGAGATAAACATCACGCCTTTGACCGACGTGATGCTCGTCCTCCTCGTCATATTCATGGTGACGACCCCGCTCATCATGACCGAGTCGTTTAAGATAAAGCTCCCCAGGGCGGTCACATCCGACGCCGAGCCGGGCAGGGGTGCGATAGTCGCGGTGAGCGCGGATGGGGTAATAAACCTGAACGGCAGGGCAGTGGCGCTTTCCGACCTCTCAAGCGAATTAAAGAGGGGGTTCGAGGCAGGCGGCGACAAGACCGTCGTCGTCAAGGCAGACGGGGACGCCCGCCACAGCCTGATAGTAAAGATACTCGACACCGCGAAGCTCTCCGGGGCCGAGAGGCTATCGATCGCTACGGAAAGGGAATAAGGCCCCCGGCATCGAATGAGATACGCCTCCATCGATATCGGCACGAACACCTTAAGACTGTTGATAGCCGAGCCGTCCGCGGACAGGGGGCTCAAGCCCGTATTATACAAGAGGGCGATAACGAGGCTCGGGGGCTCTTACACGGAGGAGAACGGGATATCAAGAGAGGCGATGAGGCGCACCATAGAGGTGCTTGAGGACTTCAGGAAAGAGATAGACTCGAACGGAGTCTCGAAGGTCCTCGCATTCGCCACAAGTGTGGTAAGGCGCGCTAAAAACAGCGCGGCCTTCAGGAAAGAGGTCTTTGACAGGACCGGTATCGACATAACCGTCATAACAGGCGACGAGGAGGCAAGGCTTTCCTTACTCGGCGTCCTCTCCGTCATAAAGGACGAGTCCCCAAGAAAGCTCGTCATCGACATCGGCGGCGGTTCGACTGAGTTCATATTCACCGATGAAAAAGGCGTGGTCGGCGAGTGGTCGATGGAGATGGGTGTCGTCCACCTGACCGAGAGGCACCTTAAAAGCGACCCACCGGGGGCGAAAGAGGTCGCCGCCCTCGAAGGCGAGATAAGGTCGATAATCGGGGAGCTCAGGAAACGCGCATCCAGGGCCGGGGTCGATCTGGAAAGATACTCCGGCAAAGACGGCGCGGTATTCATCGGCACAGCCGGGACCATCACCACGCTCGCGGCGCTCGACCAGGACCTCGCTGTCTATGACAGAAGCCGCATAAACAATTATGTCCTTAAAAAGGCAAATATAGAGCGTATGTACAAGGGGCTCCTTTCAATGAGCATCAAGGAGCGCGAGCAGGTCCTGTCGCTGGAAAAAGGCAGGGAAGACCTCATCATCCCCGGGAGCGCCGTTACGCTCTTGACGATGGAGGCCTTCGCCTTCTCTTCGCTTATTGTGAGCGACGCGGGGCTCCTCGAAGGCATGATATTGAACGAGATCATAAGACCGTCTTAAAACGGGAGGCATAATATATGGACCATATCAAGGTAAGGAACGCTCTGACCTTCGACGACGTGCTCCTCGAGCCGTCTTTCTCGAAGGTGCTTCCGAGGGACGTCGACGTCTCTACGAGGCTCACGAACGAAATAAGGCTCAACATCCCGCTCATGAGCGCGGCGATGGACACGGTCACCGAGTCGAAGATGGCCATAGCCATAGCCCAGGCCGGCGGCATCGGCATAATACACAAGAACCTTACGGTCGACGAGCAGGCGGCGATGGTCGACAAGGTCAAGAAGTACGAGTCCGTCATCATCTCGAAACCAATGACGCTCACCCCGGAGCAGAAGGTCGAGGACGCGCTCGATATAATGAAGAAGGAGCAGATATCGGGCTTCCCGATAGTAAAGGACGGGGTCCTCGTCGGCATACTCACGAACAGGGACTTGAGATTCGAGACGAACCCGCTCCGGAAGATCTCCGAGATAATGACGACGAAGGTCATAACCGCGCCGTACGGGACGTCCATCGAGAAGGCTAAGGAGATGCTCCACAAGCACAGGATAGAGAAGCTCCCCGTGGTCGACAAGAAGATGAGGCTCAAGGGCCTCATCACCGTGACCGACATCGAGAAGAGGGAGAAGTACCCGAACTCCTGCAAGGACGATCTCGGCAGGCTCCGCGTGGGCGCGGCGGTCGGTGTGTCCTTCGACAGGGAGGCGCGCATAGAGGCGCTATTGAAGGCCGGGGCCGACTGCATCATCATCGACACCGCCCACGGCCACAGCCACGGGGTCATCGAGGCTGTAAGATCCACGAAAAAGAGCTTCAACTGCCAGTTGATAGCCGGGAACATCGCGACCGCCCAGGCCGCGGAGGCGCTCATTAAGGCCGGGGTCGACGCCATAAAGGTCGGCGTCGGGCCGGGCTCCATCTGCACTACAAGGATAGTTACCGGCATAGGCGTCCCGCAGATAACCGCGGTGAGCGATTGCGTCGCCGTAGCGCGGAAAAAGAACATCCCGGTCATATCCGACGGCGGCATAAAGTACTCGGGCGACATCACCAAGGCCCTCGCCGCAGGGGCGGATTCCATCATGATAGGCGGCCTCTTTGCCGGGACGGATGAGTCCCCCGGAGAGACGATCCTCTATCAGAGCCGCACCTTCAAGGTCTACAGGGGCATGGGCTCGATCGAGGCGATGAAGAAGGGGTCGAAGGACAGGTACTTCCAGGAGGACGTCGAGAGCGAATTGAAACTCGTCCCCGAGGGCATAGAGGGGAGGGTCCCGCACAAGGGGCCCATCGCCTCGACCATCTTCCAGCTGATCGGAGGCCTCAAGGCCGGGATGGGCTACTGCGGCTCGAAGACGATACCGGAGCTCCACGAGAAGGCGCGGTTCGTAAAGATCACGTCGTCGGGCCTAAGGGAGAGCCACGTACACGACGTGACTATTACCAAAGAGGCCCCGAACTACAAGCAGGAGGTATAATGGCTGAGGAAAACTCCAGCCTGTAATCGACATGGACATACACTCTGAAAAGGTACTGATACTCGACTTCGGCTCCCAGTACACCCAGCTCATCGCGAGAAGGGTAAGGGAGGCTAAGGTCTACTGCGAGATACACCCCTTTAATTCCGGGCTTGCGTCCGTAAGGGCGTTCAAACCCAAGGGCATCATACTCTCGGGCGGCCCGTCCTCGGTCTATGACAAGGGCGCGCCGATGATAGGCAAGGAGATATTCGACCTCGGCGTCCCGGTGCTCGGGATATGCTACGGAATGCAGCTTACAGCGAAGCTCCTCGGCGGCAAGGTCGAGAGGTCGGCCAAGAGAGAGTACGGCGGCGCGGACCTCGTCATCGACAACGCCGGAGACTTATTTACCGGCCTCGGGCTCGGCGCGACAAAGGTCTGGATGAGCCACGGCGACAGGGTAGAGGCCCTGCCTCCGGGGTTCAAGACCATCGCGAGGTCGGCGAACTCCGACATCTGCGCGATGAGGGACGCGGCGCGGAAGATCTACGGAGTCCAGTTCCACCCGGAGGTCGTCCATACCCCGAAGGGGGAGAGGATACTCAAGAACTTCCTCTTCCAGGTCTGCGCGTTGAAGCCGGCGTGGACGATGAGGTCGTTCATTGAGACGTCTATCGCGGAGATAAGGGCAAAGGCCGGGGACGACCGCGTCGTCTGCGGCATAAGCGGCGGGGTCGACTCAGCCGTCGCCGCGCTCCTCGTCCACAAGGCGATAGGCGCGCGCCTCACATGCATATTCGTCGACAACGGCGTGTTGAGAAAAAATGAGGCCGACAAGGTCGAGGCGACTTTAAAAAAGAGCTTCCATATGAACATACGCCGCGTCAACGCCTCGGCCAGGTTCCTTAAGAAGCTCAAGGGTGTCGAAGACCCCGAGAGGAAGAGGAAGATAATCGGCGGGGAGTTCGTCCGGGTTTTCGAGGCGGAGGCTAAGAAGATAAAAAATGTAAAGTTCCTCGCCCAGGGGACCCTCTATCCCGACGTCATAGAGAGCGTATCTTTCAAGGGCCCCTCGGCGACGATCAAGAGCCACCACAACGTCGGCGGGCTGCTTAAGAAGATGAAGCTCAAGCTCATAGAGCCGCTACGCGAGCTGTTCAAGGACGAGGTGAGGGCCTTGGGGAGGGAGATGGGGATGGTGGACGAGATAATCGACCGCCAGCCGTTCCCCGGCCCGGGGCTCGCCATAAGGATTATCGGTGAAGTAACGAAGAAAAGGTGCGATATATTGAGAGAGGCCGACGCGATCGTCCTCGAGGAGATAAAGGCCGCGGGGCTGTACAAGAAGATGTGGCAGTCGTTCGCGGTCCTCCTCCCCATACGGACCGTCGGCGTCATGGGGGACGAGAGGACGTACGAGAACACGGTGGCGCTCCGCGCCGTCGAGAGCGTGGACGGGATGACGGCGGACTGGGTGAAGCTCCCTTACGAGGTCATGGGGAACATATCGAGGCGCGTCATAAACGAGGTCAGGGGCGTAAACCGCGTAGTATACGACATAAGCTCAAAACCACCTTCAACTATAGAATGGGAGTAGCTCAGGTATGGTCGAGGACCTCAAAGGCAAGGAGACTTGGCGGCTTTTCAGGATCATGAGCGAATTTATAGAGGGCTTTGACGAGCTCTCGGACGTAGGGCCGGCGGTATCGATTTTCGGCTCCGCGAGGATCAACCAGAACAACAAGTATTACAGGAAGACGATAGAGGTCTCGGACCTCCTGTCGAAGAACGGTTACGCGATAATAACCGGCGGCGGCCCAGGCATCATGGAGGCGGCGAACAAGGGCGCCTGCAAGAACGGCGGGGCCTCCATCGGCCTCAACATCACCCTTCCTCAGGAGCAGAGGCCGAACAGATACCAGTCGAAGGCCCTGCACTTCAAGTACTTCTTCGCGAGGAAGGTCATGTTCGTCAAGTACGCCATCGGGTACGTCTGCATGCCGGGCGGCTTCGGCACGATGGACGAGTTCTTCGAGGCGTTGACGCTCATCCAGACCCACAAGATATACCCCTTTCCGCTCATACTCTTCGGGAGAGAGTACTGGGCACCTCTCCTCGACTTCATGAAAAAGACGATGATCAAGTACAAGACGATCACCCCGGAGGACTTGAACCTCATCGACGTCACGGACGACCCTAAAGAGGTCCTCCGCATAATAAACAGGCACATGGAATGGAAGAAGAAGCTCATAAAGTCCTCCTCGGAAAAAGTGAGGGAAAAGGGCAAGACAAAGGTCAGGAATAAGAAGCTCGTTCCTTAAAAGGGGATTTCAATGGACGACCACGGACACGACCACGGCCACGAAGAGAAGCTCAAGAAAGTCACCATCTCGCTCGAAGACGAGCAGATCGAGAAGCTCAAGGAGCTCGCCGAAGAGTACAAGGGCAAGCTCGGCCAGAGGTGGACGCTTAGCGCGATGGTAAGGGTGGCCGTAGGCGACTTCCTCACAAAGATGGGGAAGATGAGCTAGTCCTTGCCGGACGGGCAGATCCGTAATTATCCATCCGTGATTGGAAAAATAAAGTGGCTCATTTGAACTCTGGCCCTGCGCCGAGCAGGTCCGCGGGAAAGACAGATCAGTCCTCAACCATCCATTTATCATTCACCTCCCGGAACGCGGCAGTACGAATTTATCCAGGGGTCTTAATGCTCTCCAATCACATCACGGCCGTAAAGGGCCGTGTCGATTCCCACAAGGAAATTTCCATCGAGGAGAGGAACTCTCTCATATCTCTTGCCGAGTCGAAGCTCTCCGAAGGCTTCGAGACCTATCACTGGAACGCCAACATCCACGGCATCATCATCCGCCTGTATACAAACTCCGCCCACCTCTACGACTTCTGGGTGGAAAACTGGTTCCCGGGCCCGAGGACCCAGAACGTGCTGCCGCACGGGGTCATATACGCGGTCACGGGTATCGAGGGCAGGGACCCGCACGCCTTTTACAACCACGAGACCCGGACGGCCGTATTCATAAACACCGAATACTACGGCCAGTGCAAGTCCTGGGCGCTCGGCATGGCCGCCGACATCCTCGAGACACAGCACGGCATCCACTCAATACACGGCTCGTGCGCAGTCTTAAGCGGCAAGGGTGTCGTCATAATCGCGCCGACCGGCACGGGGAAATCGACCCACACGTGGGGGCTCATGCAGCTACCTGACGGTAAGATACATTCCGACGACTGGGTCTTTCTCCAGTACAAGAAGGGGCTCGCAATGGCGGACATCTCCGAGAGGAAGTTCTATCTCCGCACCGACATGGTAAGGAGTTTCCCCGGGCTCAAGCGCCTGCTTCTGCGCTGCAAGTGCGAGAACGTCGATGACGGCGACTTCGGGGCGTTCGCTAACTCGAGGGCGATACTCGACCCGGAGTGGATAGGCGGGAGGGACAAGTTCGTCGAGAGGGCGGTCGTAAAGTCTGTTATACTGTTACGGAGGGATTCTACCTCCCCGGCTGAGGCGAGGCTTGATGCGGACGAGGCGATAGCCATACTTGAAGAGGGGAAGATCCAGGTGCTCGCAGGGGCGGGAGCGGACGTCGGGTCTTTCAAGCATGAGCCGTTCTACAACCCGTATCTTCTGGTCAGGAGGAACGAGGTCCAGAGGGCGTTCTTCTCTGCTCTCTTCGAGTCCGCCTCATGCCATATTTTGAATACGGGTGTTGAGACGGTCGAGGAGACGCAGGCGAGGATAAGGCGGATAATAAGGGAGGCTTAGAACCTGTCATGAAGACGGCCTTGAGACTGCTCCTCTTTTTGTCGATATTCCTGGGCGGCTGCGTGGTGATAGCGCTCCCTACCGCCGAGCCTTTATCGGAGAAGGTCATAGGCGGCGAGGGCGACGCAAAGGTCCTCCTCATCGACATCTCCGGCATAATAACCGATACAGACAGGAAAGACGGCCTCTTTTCGACGAAGCAGAACATGACCGCCCGGATAAGGGAGGAGCTGGACAAGGCCTCCGAAGACGAGGACGTCAAGGCGGTGGTGCTCCGCATAGACTCCCCGGGCGGGGCCGTCACCACCTCGGACATAATCGCGCACGAGATAAAGAAGTTCAAGGATAAGAAGAAGGTCCCTGTAATAGCCGAGCTCATGGACGTCGCCGCCTCAGGCGGTTATTATATAGCGGCCTCGTCGGACAGGATAATCGCCCACCCGACTACCGTAACGGGCTCCATAGGGGTCGTCGCCTTCAGCGTCAACGCCTCGGGCCTCCTTGAGAAGGTGGGCATCGCCAACCAGACGATAAAGTCCGGGGATAAAAAAGACATAGGCTCGCCGCTCCGCCCCATGACAGCCGATGAAAGGATGATACTCCAGTCGATCATAGACGACCTCTACGACAGGTTCCTCGATATCGTGATGGACGGGAGAAAAGGCTCGTTCACGCGCGATGAGCTTAAGACCATAGCCGACGGGAGGGTGTTTACGGCCCGGCAGGCCCTTGACTTGAAACTCATCGACGAGATAGGCTACCTTGACGACGCGATCGAAGCCGCCAAGTCCAAGGCAGGCGTGAAAGAGGCGCGCGTAGTCACCTACGCGCAGGCGCGCTCGTACAGGAACAACATCTACTCACACCTCGAAGACCTGCCGGTCTCCATAAACCTCATCAATATCGACGCGGGCTCCTTCACGGGGAGGCTCGGCGTAAGTTTCATGTACCTCTGGATGCAGTAAGGAGCTGGAAGCTGTTTTGAAGTCCTGTCTCGAAGACATATACGCTCTGGGCCTCGCGCTCGGCCTCATGAGCCTCACCGTATTCGCCTTCGGACACGCCGGGCTCCTTTCCGCGCCGTTCCTTGTCCTCGCGATAATCATCTCAGCCGTTTTTTTTGCGTTCGCCGTATGGCGAGGCAAGAGGACGCAGTTATCCGAAGGATGGACCCGTTATGACAAGCTCCTTGCCGGGGCCGTCGTCATTTCGATAATTATTGTCGTCCCGCTCTCCCTCATCCCGCCCATGGTCCGCGACGAGCTCATCTCTCACCTCGCGATCCCGAAACTCTATCTCCAGAAAGGCTCGATATACGAGATACCGTTTGTCGGATTTTCGTACCTGCCGCAGAATATCGACCTCATATACATGGTCTCCCTGGGATTAGGGAGCGACGTCATGCCAAAGCTCATCCATCTCGGCTTCGCGGTCGCGACCTCCCTCGTCATATACTTCTATCTTGCGCGGGCTTCCGGCAGGGCTACTGCCCTTGTCGGGATGCTCCTTTACCTTACCGTCCCTCTCGTTTCGAACCTCTCAAGGACGGCGTACATAGACAACGGCGCGGCCTTCTACTCGACACTCGCGGTCGTCGCGGCCCTCCGTTGGAAGGAGAACGATGAGTTCAAATGGCTTGTACTCTCGTCCATATCCATGGGGCTCGCGATGTCGGCGAAGTACAATACCATACTCTCGTTAGCCCTCGTCTCTGGTTTTGTTTTCATCACATGCCTCAATAAAAAGAGGTACGCGCTCGCGCTCGTAAATACCGCCGCCTATGCCGCTATAGCCGTAATCGTACTTTCACCCTGGCTTCTCCGGAATTATCTCTGGACCGGATCCCCGCTCTATCCGCTTTACGAGAGTGCGGCCTCTGCCGTTGGAAAGGGCGAGGGCGTGCATGTGACGATGGAGCTCGCGCCGATCGCAAAGAGGATGGTCCTCTACGATGAAGGCGTGCTCGATATCGTCCTTATTCCCGTAAGGATATTCATCGGTGGAGAGGACAACTCGATACAGAGGTTCGACGGCGTATTGAACCCGCTCTTCCTCGTCCTCATGCCGCTCGCGTTCATAAAGAGGCGTGGAGGGGACCTTAAGTACCTCGCCATTTTCTCGGCACTTTTTATGGCGATGGCGATACTCTCCGTCGACCTCGTCACGAGGTACCTGTTACCCGTAGTCCCATTCTTCGTGATATTCTCGGCCTTGGGGCTCAAGGACCTCTACGATACGCGCTTGAAGTGGCTCGCCATCATATTGGCCGTGGCGGCGGTCGTTTACGGCCTCAATTACGAAAGGGGGCTCTTTGATAGGTACAGGCCGCTCTCCTATCTCTTCGGGAACGAGACGCGCGAGGCGTATCTGGAAAAGATGCTCCCGGACTACAAGGCCGTCTCATACGCCAACAGACACATCCCCGAAGGCTCCAGGGTCTTCCTCCTCTTTTCCGGCGACAGGGGGTATTACTGGGTGAGGGACTACTTCTACGGCGACAGGATGGGGAAGCTCCTTAAAGACATGGTACTCGCCTCAAGGGACGCAGAGGCCTTCAAGGGGAGGCTCAGCGCCTTCGGGATAACCCATCTCTTTTTCAACGACGAGCTATTTGAAAGGTTCCTTAACGACAACCTCAAGGGCGACGACCTCGGGAGGGTCGCGTCTTTCTTCAACGGACACACTTCGAGGCTTTACTGCGCGAACGGGTTTTCGGTATACGAGATAAAATAAAGGCGGGAGTAAACGCGGAACTTCTCACAGGCGGCCCTTTCGGGCCGCCTGTGCCTTTTTTACTGCTTCGGCTCTGCTTCAGCCTTGTTACCGTTCGGCCCTACTACCGAGATGACATAGGAATCCAGCGTTATGTACTTCTTCGCTATCCTCAATACGTCCTCCGCTGTCACGGCCTCGATCTTCCCCGGGTACTCCTTGCTGAACTCGTAGCCCAATCCGTAGAGCTCGTTGTTCGTCATGTCCCCGGCCTGGCTCGACACCTCCTGAAGGCTTAGCTCGTAGGAGCCTATGAGCGACCTCTTCGCGCGGTTCAACTCGTCGCCCGTAACGGGGTTCGTCCTTATCTCCTCGAGCTCCTTCAAGAGCGCCGCAAGTGCCTGGTCCTTCTTATCCGGCGCCGAGGCTATGTAGACGCCGAATATGCCGGGGTCAGCGCCCTCGCGCTCAACGGCGCTTACGCTGTAGGCGAGCGACAACCTGTCCCTCAAGTTTATGAAGAGCCTGCCGCCCTGGCTCGATAATATCTCGCTCATGACCCGGAGCGGATAGCTGTCCTCGCTCCCTATGGTGGTGCCGGGGAAGGCTATCGCCATGTGGGTCTGCTCTTTCTCTTTCACGTCCCCGGTCTTTACTATGCCTGAAGGCGGTCCATCGAGCGCGGGCATCGGGAGAGTAGCGCCGGTCCTCTTGAAGTCCTTGAAGACGGACTTGACCTTCTCTATCGCGTAGTCGGTCTTAACATCCCCCACAATCGTCAGTATCATCCGCTCGGGGACGATGAACGCCTCGTGGCGCTTGATCATGTCTTCGCGCTTGAATTCCGCAACGGTCTCTTTTGTTCCTATGGTCGGCATGCCGTAAGGGTGGACCTTGAACATCTCTTTATACAGGAGCTTGAAGGTATACCCTGGCAGGTTGTCCTCCTGCCTGTTTATGGAGGCCAGCGTGTCTTTCCTGAGCTTCTCTATCTCATCCTCGGGGAAGACCGGGTTCAAGAGGACGTCGGCGAATATCCCGAGCCCCTTATCGAAGAAGGCGGAGAGAAACTTGCCGGAAGCCCCCGTGGAGTTCCAGCCTGAAAAGCCCGAGACCCCCCCGGCCATCTCCTCGACCTCTTTAGCGAGATCCTCCCTCGTCCTCTTTATCGTGCCCCTTGTGAGCATGGCTCCGGTGAATGCGCCTATGCCGTTCTTATCTCTCGTCTCGAACCTGAGCCCGCCGGGGAACGCCGCGTAGAACGCGACCGTCGGGTTGGAGTGGACCTCTTTTACGATGAGGGTGATGCCGTTTTCAAGCTTGACCTTCGTCGTCCTGGTATCGACCTCCGTAACCGCGGTCTTCGCCGTCGCCTCCTTCAGGGACGCGGCGACCGTTCCGGCTATCGCGTCCTTTGAAAGGACAGGGGCTTCCTTCGGAAGGAGCGCCGAGACCGTCATCGCCTTTGGGTCGATGTACTTCGCGAGCACGCGCTTTATGTCGTCGGGGGTCACCTTCCTTATCCCCTCGATGTACTTTTTTTCGTAGTTCACGTCCCCGAGGTTCGTCTCGAAATACCCGAGCTTCCCCGCTATCCCGTCCATCGTCTCGCGCGAGTATACGAAGTCGCTCTCGATGTTGAACTTTGCCCGGGAGATCTCCTCGTGGTCGGGCCCCTGATTTTTAAGCCTCTCAAGCTCGGAAATCGTTTCTGAGACCGCGGGCTCGATGTTCCCCGGCTCGAGGACGGCGGTCACGAAGAAGAGCCCCGGGTCTTTAAGGGACATCCCGTAGGAAGATATCCCGTGTACGAGGGACTTCTCAAGTTTTAATTTTTTATAGAGCCTGGAGGTCTCGCCGCCTCCGAGTATCACCTCCGCAACGTCGAGCGCGTATACGTCGGGGTCTTTAAGCGACGGTATGTGGAAGGCGAGCCCGAGGTGTGCGTCCTTTATGGGTCTTGTGAGTATCTCGGCCTTAAGCTCCTTCTGCGCGGGCTCGACGGGCCTCTTTTTATGGGGGTCCTCCGCCTTTTTGAAGCCCTTGAAGGCCTTTTTGACCTCGGCGAGGGTTTTTGCGCCGTCGATATCCCCGGCTATGACGAGCGTCATGTTGTTGGGGACGTACCAGCGCCTGAAGAAGCTCAATATCTGGGGCCTCGTGAATGAGCTTACCGTCTCCTGATAGCCGATGACCGGCCTCCTGTACGGATGCGTCGTGTACGAGTTCCTCAAGATCGACTTGTACATGGTCCTGCCGGGGCTGTCCTCGTTCATCCTTATCTCTTCAATGACGACCTCGAGCTCTTTCTTGAGCTCCTCGGGGTCGAATGACGAGTTCTGTATGGCGTCGGCTATGACGTCGAGGCCGGTTGCGAAGTGCCTGCTCGGCACGGTCAGGTGATAGACTGTATTGTCAAAGGAGGTGTATGCGTTTATGTCGCCGCCGACGGACTCGATGATGGAGGCTATCTGGCCGACCTTCCTCTTCTCCGTCCCCTTGAACAACATGTGCTCGAAGACGTGGGAGATGCCCGCCTCCTTGTCGGTCTCATCAGCCGACCCGACCCTTACCCACATCTGGACGGAGACTACCGGGGCAGAGTGGGCCTCCTCTATTATCACCGTAAGCCCGTTCGGGAGCTTAAGCCTCTGGATATTTGCATCCGCCGCGTAGCTCCCTGCCGCGAGGAACGCGAGGAGCACCGTGAAAAGGGCGGCGTAAAAGACCCTCCTTGTTCTTAACATCGTATAGAACCTCCGTTTTTAAGTTCCGAATAGATAAGGATAAACTAAAACCGCCGCATTTTCAACCCCCTGCCTTGACACGACCCCAAAACCTGATATCCTTTTTTTGAGCAGGGCCAGGTCTGCAAGTCGCAGGCAGGATGACGGGCGTATTCCAGTGGCGGAAGAGACGGGGGAGGGGGAGGGGGAGGGAAAATGAGGAACAGGGGCGCTCTCGTCATAGTCGACCTCCAGAACGACTTCTGTCCGGGCGGGGGCCTGCCCGTTCCCGACGGCGACGCGATCGTCCCGGTCGTAAACAGGTACCTCGACCTTTTCAGGGCCGCAGGCGTCCCGGTCTTTTTCACAAGGGACTGGCACCCGCAAAAGACGGTCCACTTCAAGGGGTTCGGCGGCTCGTGGCCTCCTCACTGCGTACAGGGGACAGAGGGCGCGCGATTTCATCCGGGGCTTAAGGTCCCCGACGATGCCGTCCTTATGACGAAGGGCGAGTCTCCCGAAGAGGACAGCTACTCTGGTTTTGACGGACACGACGCTGAAGGCCAGACGCTCGAGGCCGCGCTCAAAGGGAAAGGCATAACGCACATCTACCTTGGAGGGCTCGCGACCGACTACTGCGTCCGCGCGACCGCTTTGGACGGCCTCAAAAAGGGCTTCAAGGTGACGGTCCTCCTCGACGCCATAAAGGGTGTCGAGCTCAAACCGGGTGATTCGGATAAGGCCCTCGAGGAGATGCTGGCGAGAGGCGCCGACACATCGACGATAGACGAGATAGAGCTGGTTTAACGGAAAGGACGGCCCATGGACGCGCCGAGGATAACAAAAGAAGAGTTCAAGAGGAAAATCGACGCAAGGGAATACCTGACGATACTCGACGTACGCAACCCCTTCGATTACGCGGCGAGCGATAAGAAGATACCGGGCGCGGTAAGGATACCTTTAAAAGAGCTCGAATCAAGGGTAGGCGAGCTCGACAAGGCTAAAGAGGTGGTCGCCTACTGCACCTGAACAGAGGAACACTCGAGCGCCGGTGCGGCGCTCATCCTCTTGAAAAATGGCTTCAGGAAGGCGAGCGCGCTACTCGGAGGCTTCAACGAATGGCAGGCCTCGGGTCTCCCGCTCGAGAACAAGTAAGTAGCTTCACCCCAAACTCACGGCTTCATCCAGCACCCCCTGTTGCCGATACCGGGCAACAGGGGGTGCCCTCCCGTAAACTTAAGCGGCCTCCCTCCTTTTCCTTATCCAGTACCCGGCGATAACACCTGTGAGCACGGCGGCCGCTATCTTCGGCCCGAGACCGATGCGTATGAAGCGCGTCCTCTCGTTAGTGACCTCTAGCACCCCGATGGGGTTTACCCTTACGCCCCCGCCGCCCCCGGCCTCCTCCTCGTTCTCCTCTTTCTCCTTTTTTATTTGGGAGCCGCCCCCGAGCCCGTAGGCGACCCGCGCAACGGGTATTATGGTCTTTCCGCCGGCCTCAACCGGCTCGCCGTAGACGGTCTTTACGGTGGCGCTATCCCCTAAACGCTCGGCCAAAGGCTCTATGAACTCTCTCAATGACATAACCGCCTCCTTTCCTTTCACATTCCGAGTATAACAGAACTCCGGGCGTGTCTTGACACCGTCTCAGGCGGTCTCATAATTAAATTGAGTGGTTAATTGTTCAAGGATGGAGGCTTATATGGTCAGAGATGGAGAGAGGCAGATCGAGGTCCTCGAGAGAGGAAACATATACTTCGCGTACCGTCCCAGGGTCGGTATCGAGACCGCGGTCGGGCAGGATGACGTCCAGAGGCTTTTCATGATCTTAAGCCCCAGGTACAGGGACCTTTACAGGCTTATAACAATAGGCCGGAAGGAGTTGCCCG
>JACREV010000051.1 GCA_016218095.1 Deltaproteobacteria bacterium
AGACATGTACAGCGAAAAGGTGATGGACCACTTCTCGAACCCGAGGAACGTCGGCGAGGTCGACAACGCGAACGGCACGGGCATGGTCGGCAACCCCGCCTGCGGCGACATCATGAAGCTCACGATAAAGGTCGAAAACGAAGTCATCACGGACGTGAAGTTCAAGACCTTCGGTTGCGGCGCGGCGATAGCGACGAGCTCAATGGTCACCGAGCTCGTAAAGGGCAAGGGGCTCGATGAGGCGGAAAAGATATCGAACGCGACGGTCGCAGAGGCGCTCGACGGGCTCCCGCCCGTAAAGATGCACTGCTCGAACCTGGCCGCCGACGCGCTCCATTCGGCCATAGAGGACTACAAGAAGAAGCTCGCTCAGAAGAAGTAAAGGGCCTTTTGAAAAGTTTTGAAAAATCCCCCGAAAGGGGGATTTTTTTTTGGAGACAGCGGCCCACGTTACGCGGACCCTCATTTCTCTGGATAAATCCGTATTTCTTTATTAAAATTGAAGTATTCCTAAGATGCGGAAGAGGGGATTTTATTGTGTCAGGAAAAAAGGCAGTAGTCGCCATGAGCGGCGGGGTCGATTCATCCGTCGCCCTCGCCCTTCTGAAAGAAGAGGGGTACGAGTGCATAGGAGTATCGATGCAACTATGGGACTACTCAAAAAAAGAGGACGAGCGCGGCTCGACATCGGGGTCGTGCTGTTCACTCGACGACATCTACGACGCCAGAGGCGTGGCGGAGAGGCTCGGCGTCCCTTTCTATGTTATGAACATGGAGGAGGCGTTTACGAGGGAGGTCGTAGACTACTTCGTAAAGGGCTATCTCACCGGAGCGACCCCGAACCCCTGCATAAAGTGCAACTCCGAGCTTAAGTTCGAGGCATTACTCAAAAAGGCGATCGGACTTGAGGCGGACTTCCTCGCAACGGGCCACTACGCGAGGATAGCGGGGGGAGAGGGCGGGTTCAGGCTCCTTAAGGGCGTGGACCCTGAAAAGGACCAGAGCTACTTCCTCTTCACCATGAGAAAGGAACAGCTCGAGCGCGTGCTCTTCCCTGTGGGCTCGCTTACGAAGACAGAGGTCAGGGCAATTGCAAGGAAGCACGGGCTTAAGACCTCGGATAAGCAGGAGAGCCAGGAGATATGCTTTGTAGAGGAGCCGAGCTACGCCGACTTCCTGTCAGCCCGGATACCCTCGCACGAAGGCGAGATAGTCGATGAGCGCGGCAGCGTCTTGGGCACGCATCCAGGCCTTTTCAACTACACCATAGGCCAGAGGAAGGGCCTGAACCTCTCGGGCGGGCCGTACTATGTCCTTGATATTAATGTACCTGAAAACCGCGTGGTCGTGGGGCCTGAAGAGCGGCTCTACTCTGGCGGGCTCGTTGCGAGCGGCCTTAACTGGATAGATTCAAAGTCAGAGACGAAGGCGCGCTCGGGAGGGCTCGATAATATATCGGTCAAGATCCGCTACAGGCACCCAGGGGTGGATTCAAACGTAAGAATAACAGACGACTCCAAGGCCGAGGTGTCGTTCAGTACGCCCCAGAAGGCGGTGACCCCGGGGCAGGCGGTCGTCTTCTATCGCGGGGATGAGGTCGTAGGCGGCGGGTGGATAGAGCGGTCGGTAAAATAAGGGTCTTAATGTATTTTTTAAAATCAGGTCAATAGAGCGAGCTTAGCACTATCTTGACGCATCCTTCCCCACAAAATAATCCACTCCGCGTCTCCGTAACCACCCTCGGGTGCAAGTCGAACCAGTACGACTCCTCTGCCCTCGAGGAGCTATTGAAGGACGCCTCCTTCGTCGTCGTCCCCTTCCCTGCAAAGGCCGACGCGTATGTGATCAATACATGCACTGTCACGGGAAGGACCGACTACCAGTCGCGCCAGCTCGTAAGGAAGGTGCGGAAGCTCAACAGTGAAGCCGTCGTAATCGTCACCGGCTGTTACGCGCAGGTCTCTTCAAGCGAGCTCGCCTCTGTCGACGGCATCGACTATGTCGTCGGAAACCCCGAAAAGGGCCGTATAATCGAATTCATACGCGGCGGAAGGCGGTCATCCCCCTTAGTCCAGGTCGGCAAATATGAGGACGGCACGCCCATTGCGCTCCGCGCGCGCTCTGCAGGAGGCAGGACGCGCGCGAACCTCAAGGTACAGGAAGGGTGCAACAGGGCATGCTCTTATTGTATAATACCGAAGGCGCGGGGGTTATCCAAGAGTGTTTCCTTAAAAGACGCCGAGCGGGACATAGACGCGCTCGTAGAAGGCTCGTTCAAGGAGATAGTATTGACGGGCATACACCTCGGGGCGTACGGCATGGACCTGGCCCCCCCGTCGACCCCGCTCGATCTCTTCAGGATGATCGAGGCGAACAGATACCCCTGCAGGTTCAGGATAAGCTCTTTAGACCCCGACGAGGTGACAGACGGCCTCATCGAGTTTTTATCGGGATCGAAGACGTTCTGCAACCACCTCCACCTGCCCATTCAGAGCGGGGACGACGCCATACTCAAGGCCATGCATAGGCCGTACACCCGCGAGGAGTTCGCGGAAAGGGTCTTGAAGCTCGCAGGGGCGGTCAAGGACATATCTATCGGAGTCGATATTATCGCCGGTTTCCCCGGAGAGGGCGAGGCGGAGTTCGAGAGCTCGTACTCGCTCATCGCGTCCCTGCCCGTCTCCTATCTCCACATATTCCCGTACTCGAAGAGGCGCGGCACGCCTGCCTCCTCTTACAAAGGCCAGGTCCCTCCCAAGATCGTAAGGGCGCGCATCGAGAGACTGCTCTCGCTCGACGCGGAAAAGAGGAGGTCGTTCTACGCGAAGTCCGTGGGTAGAAAAGTCGAGGTGCTCGCCGAGTCCGCGCGAGAAAGGAAGACCGGTAAGCTCAAGGGCAGGAGCGCCAACTATATCCCGGTCCTGTTTGACGGCCCGGACGGTCTCAAGAACACGGTAGCAAAGGTAAAGCTTGCGTCCTTTGACGAGACGGGGATGGCGGGCGCGATTGAAGGAGGGTTGTGAAGAAGGAAGCCGCCATCGAGGAGTTTTGCAGGACGCTCCCGTTCAGGTTCAACGACATGGATCTCCTCCGAAAGGTCTTCGTCCACAGGAGCTATCTTAACGAAAAGGAGTCGTTGAGGCTGAAGACCCTTGAGTCCAACGAGAGGCTCGAGTTCCTGGGCGACGCCGTGTTGTCGAACATCATAAGCCACATGCTCTTCAGGAAATACCCCGATATAGACGAGGGCGAGCTTACGAAGATAAGGTCTCGGCTCGTGAACAGGCACACGCTCTCGGGGCTCGCCAAGGGGCTCGCTCTGGATAAGTACATGCTCCTCGGCAAGGGCGAGCGCGCTAGCGGGGGCGCGGGAAATCCTACGATACTCGCCGGGGCCTTCGAGGCGCTCATCGCCGCCATGTACTTCGAGCTCGGCTTCAAAATGGTCTTTTCCTACATAGAGACGATGTACGCGCCGCTCCTTGACGCCTCGGCAATCGAGCCCGGCCACTTCGACTACAAGCCCCGGCTTCAGGAGGTCACACAGAGGGTCTTTAAGGAACCCCCCCGGTACAGGCTCATCCGCGAGGAAGGGCCGCCGCACAAGCGCACCTTTGAGGTCGAGGTTATTATAACGGGCGAGGTCTTCGGCAAGGGCACGGCCTCCAAGAAGAAGGACGCAGAGCAGTCGGCCGCGGCCTCGGCGCTGAAGGAACTTGAGAACCGGTACGGCGGCATATTCCCGGAGCGGAGCTGATGGCAAAAAAACAGCTCATCATACCGGTCTTCGTGCCGTTCGGCGGGTGCCCGCACCGGTGCGTATTCTGCGACCAGGCCGGGATAACCGGAGAGCGGGCCCTGCCTCCGTTCGAAACGGTCGCGCCCACGATCGAGAATTATCTCTCCACCTGGAAAGGGACCGGACATAAGGAGCTCGCCTTCTACGGCGGAAGCTTCACCGGGCTCCCTATGGACGTGCAGGAAGGTTATCTCGAGGCCGCGCGCCCTTTTTTAAAAGACACGCGCCTCGATTCGCTGCGCATCTCGACGAGGCCGGATAAGATAGACGCTCCGACTCTCAGCTTCCTCTCCTCTTACGGCGTCAAGACCATAGAGCTCGGGGTCCAGTCGATGTCCGACGAGGTGCTCAAGCGCTCGGGCAGAGGCCACACGGCAGAAGACACCAGGCGCGCCGCCTCACTCATAAAGGAGGCCGGGGTCAGGCTCGGGCTCCAGCTCATGCCGGGGCTCCCCGGCGACACGGAAGCGACAATACTCGATACCGTCGACGAGGCGGTCTCTCTCTCACCCGACTTTGCGAGGCTCTACCCCACGCTTGTCCTAAGGGATACGCCCCTTTTCAGGATGTTTGAGCGGGGCGAGTACAGGCCGTGGGCGCTCGACGACATGGTCCGCGTCTGCAAAGAGGCGATGAGAAGGTTCGCGCGCTCAGGCATCCCTGTAATAAGGGTAGGGCTCCAGACGACGGAAGATCTATCGCTCAGTCTCGTCGCCGGCCCCTATCACCCGTCCTTCAGACAACTCCTCGGCACGGACCACGCGCTCTAAGGGCGCATTCCCCTCGAAAGCCTTACGTAATTCCTTCAGACCCTGCCGGACTCGTTGGAAAACCGGGCTCCCCTCCCCTTGCAAACCTGAAAATCTCGGGCCTAATTAATATGTATGTTCCAAAACTGCGTTCAAGACCGGGAGGGTAAAATGAAAAAGACCTTCGCCGCAGTCTCCTTCGCGCTCGTCTTCCTTCTGACATCGACCGTGTCACACGCCGGGGAAAAAAGAGAGCCTACCGGGAGCGCCATGTTCTTAGACATCGTCTTTACGAGGCCTCTGGGGCTTGTGGCGATCGCGCTCGGCACGGCCGTATTCGTCGTGGGCCTGCCGTTCACCATCCCCACGGGTTCTGTCGGAGATGCCGCGGACAAGCTCATAGCGGACCCGTTGGGGTACACCTTCAAGAGGCCTGTAGGGGAGCTGGATACGGGCAGGACTTACCTGAGAGACCCGTGAGGCGTTGCTACTGGAGGGTGCTTACGACCTTTACAGAGGGGTTGTTCTGGACAAGGCCTAAGGATACGTACCCTATCGCGCCCTTCTCCCTCATCACCCTCCTTATGATCAGGGCCTGGCTCTTCATGACCTGTGGCGGGTTCTTGGCCTGGTTGGTGATCTTGAGGTGCGCCCATTCCTCGGCGACGAGTTCAGGGGCCTTGCCGAGTATCTTATCGGAAAAGAGAGCGCGCGACGGGTCGCTGGTGGAAAGGTCGTAGATGATTATCGGCGCGCCGTCGGACCACGAGAGCGTGTTGTTGGTGTATATCTTCTTCACCTCGCTCTCCGAGAGCTTCTCGACCTGGTTCGCCCTGTTCACGATAACGGCCACGGGCTCGGCGGCCTCAAGGAAAGAGACGGCAAGGACGAGCGCGACTGTTGCCAGAAACGCTATTTTTTTCAGAAAGGCGGCCACCTACAGGTCTCCTATCGCTACGACGATCGCCAGGATGCCCTGGCTGTAGTCGTCCATTGACGGGTCGTCGAACTCGTTCCTGTTGAATTCGAGCTTCCCGATGACATTATGGGCGAAACGGTAGTTGACGGCGCCCGTGTACCTCGTCCAGAGGTCGTCTGAGGATTCGGAAGACGGGTCATACCAGTCGTATCTGGCGGCGAGCGTCCATTTGCTCATATCGTATTCGGCCTGCGCGTACCAGCCCGAATCGTCAAAGCCGGAAGCGGCGTCGGTTTCATTCGACCTCGTCTGGTACTCGGCCTGCAGCCTCAGGGCCGACCTGTTGAAAAGCACGTGTGCCCCGTAGCTCATCCTCAAGATCCCCTCGTTATCCCTTTCCCCGAAGTAAGAAAGCCCGGCGGAGAGCCCGGTGAGGAGGTCGGCGTTTACCCTTGCGCCTATCCCCTTTCCTTCGTTCCGGTCGAGCGCCCCCGGGTTCCCGGCGCCGTTTGCGATATAAAGGTGCGTGTCAATGGCAGAGTCCCTGAGGTTGAACGAGTTCTTAAGCTGTACGCCGTCAGAGACCTTGGGGAATATTACCTTGTATATGATCGGCGAGGTCTGGGTCGGCACATAGGGCGGGTAGTGGTATATGGACCATATCCCGGCCGGCGTCAGAAACCTGCCGAGCCTTATGTCCCACGAAAGCTTCGGATGGTACTCGATGTAGAGCTGTTCGACAAAGATCGTTCCCTGAGAGCTCTTTACATCGTCGGTCGCGCGCTCTGACTCTATCCTCGGCGCGTCCTCGAACTCGACCTCGGTGAAGAGCTTCCATTCCTTCTGGACGTCCTTTGTAAAGAAGAGGCTCAGATGGCGGACCCTGAACCCGGAGTCCTCGCCCTCCTGGTCAGTGAAGGTATACTCCGCGTCCGCGTACCCGCTCACCTCGACGAGGTTGGAAAGGAGGCCGAGGCCGTGCCTCGTCTCCTCGTCCTCGGCCTCCAGCGAGTCGATCCGGTCCTTGAGCTCCTCGTTCTCTTTTCTAAGCTCATCCAGGTCCCTCTGGAAGCGATCCAACGGCTCGTCCGCGAGCGCCGGGGCTGACGATATCAATAGCAGAAAAGAAAGCGCGCTCAATGCGCCCTTGAAAAGCCCCAACGCGCGTTGACCTCTGTCCCTGCCCATATTATGCCTCTCCTCCCTCCCCGTCCGCGTACGGGAACCTCAAAGTGAAAGCCGTGCCCTCGCCCATCCTGCTCTCGACGTCTATCGCCCCGCCGTGCTTGGTGACAATCCTGTAGACAACGTAGAGCCCGAGCCCCGTGCCCATGCCGACGGGCTTGGTCGTGAAGAACGGGTCGTATATCTGCGAGAGGTGCTTGTCCGGTATGCCGGCCCCGGTATCCGATATCCTCGCCTTGACAAAATCGCCTTCCCTCCAGCATCTGAGCCCGAGGACCCCGCCGCCCTCCATCGCGTGAATGGCGTTCACGATGAGGTTCACGAAGACCTGCTGTATCTCCACGGGGTTCGCGTTTATGAGGCAGTCCTTTTGCAGGTCGGAGGAGAGCTCAATGTCGGCGAACGAGGCCGAGTGACGCGCCATCTTTACAGAGTTATCCAGCACCGTGGAGAGGTCGACTATCCCCTCTGCTATGTTCTGGGCCGACCTCGAGTATATCGACAGCTCCCTTACGATGTCGCGGGCGTTGACCGAATACTGGATGATGTCTCTCGTATGGGACTTAATGAGCTCCATGTCGTCCTCGTCCATTATCGCTTCAGCCATGCCGAGTATGCCGGCCAGCGGGTTGTTTATCTCGTGCGCTATGCCTGAGGCGAGCGTGCCGATGCCGGCGAGCTTCTCGGATTGCAGTATCTTGAACTGGAGCATCTTCTGCTCTGAGATGTCCTTGCCGATGCCGACGGTGCCGATGATGCGCCCCTCCTCGTTGACCATCGTCGAGAGCGTCATGGACACGTGGATGATCCTCCCTGACTTCGAGCGGAGCCTCACCTCCCTGTTCCTCACCTCCCAGACCTCGCCGTCTATGGCCCTGCCGCTGTTCATGAGCTCGGAGCGCTGGCCCTGGTTCTCGTAGAGCATGAGGACGTCCTTGCCGACGACCTCTTCCTTCCTGTACTCGAGGAGGTTCTCCGCCTCCTTGTTGAACTTGACTATCCTCCCCTGCGTATCGGTCGTGACTATGATCGCCTTGGAGTTGTCGAGTATCATCTGCAGATAGTACTCGGTATCGCGGAGCTCATGGTAGGTCTTTTTAAGGTCCTCGCTCCTCTCCTCGAGCCTCGCGTATATCCTGTTTTTGTCCCTGATGACGAGCCCGGCTATGAAGAGCGCTCCCACGGGGAGAGAGACTATGACCCCGAGCGCCCAGATGAGTCTCTGCATGTAGTTAAGGAGCTCGAAATCCTCCCCGGTCGAGAGCCGGAGCTTAAGGACCCCCAGCACCTCGCCTTCGTTAGTGTGGCATTTGAGACACGCGCCTTCGGCCGAAAGCGGCACATAACGCGAATAGGTCGACTCCTCGCGGTTGAAGTAACCGGCCGGGCTCATCGTCTCTATGGCCTTGACGAAACTCGCCTTTTCGCGCCCGCCTATCCTGTCTTTCCGCAAGACAGAGGCGCCATCCCCGAATGTGGCCTCGTCTCCGCCGAGCCTGAATATCCCTATGTAATCGACCCCGATGATATCATCGTTTTCGAGTATCATCGAGTAGTTCCCGGCGGAATGCCCCGTGCTCATTATGTCCACGGCCGAGCGCGCGATGAGCTCGGAAGTGAGCTCGGTCTGCTGTACTATCCTGTATATGACCCTGTCCTTCAGGTTCATGGAGGTATAGGTGAATATCGCGGTAATGGCTATCATGAAGACCATGAGCGCGACGACGAGGTAGTGAAGCATGGACCTCACCTTAATCATGAGAGCCGCTCCTTCGGGTCTTTCGCCATATTATCCGCATCGGTTGATCCGAGAAAACCTTTAATTATCGGGTGTACCGGCGCGCTGGGCCGGAAAGGGGTCGGGCCTGTTGGAGAGGTATACCTTGTTCTCTATGAAGAGCTCGACGAGCTCAGGGTCGAGCTGTGAGCCTGAGACGCGCCTCATCTCGTTCAGGACTATCTCAAGGGGGAGCCCCTTCCTGTACGGGCGGTCCGAGCTCATGGCGTCGTAGAGGTCGACTACGGCTATTATGCGGGCGGAGAGCGGTATATCCACCCCCTGGAGGTTCCTGGGGTATCCCGTGCCGTCGTAGTTCTCGTGGTGGGCGACTATGATCCTGGCCACCGGCTCCATGAGGGCGACCCCGCTCAATATCTTCTCCCCTATCTCGGTGTGGGCCTTTATGTGGGCGCACTCTTCCGCGGTCAAAGGGCCTTCCTTGTTGAGCACCGCCTCGCTTATGCCGATCTTCCCGAGGTCGTGGAGGAGCGAGGCGTACTCGATGGTCTCGAGCTCCTCGGGGGTGAGCCCGGAGAGTCTGCCGAGCTCGACGCACAGGGCCCTCATCCGGTTGCAGTGGCCGCTCGTGTGGCGGTCCTTGGCCTCGATAGTCTCGGCCAGCACGTTTATGAGCTGGATGTTCATGGATTTGAGGAGACCGTAGGCCCTCTGGAGCTCCATCGCCTTTGAATTGAGCTCCTTCGTCCGCTCCCTCACCTTCTGCTCGAGGAAGAGCTGATACTCCCGGTTCTCCATCTCGAGCTCCTTGTTCCTCTCGAGGAGGTCCCTGTTCACAAGGGCCCTGGTGACGACCGCCATGAGCTCCTCTTTTTTGACCGGCTTCATGATGAAGTCGAAGGCGCCCTTTTTCATTACCTCGACGGCTATGGCGATGTCCGTCAAGCCCGTGAGCATTATGACCGGGGTAGTCTCGAAGTTCGCCTTTACGAACTCGAGGACCCTGATGCCGTCGACCTCGGGCATCCGGATGTCGCTTATGACGATATCGAATGCGCTGTTCTTAAGCGTATCGAAGACCGAGTTGCCCCCGGAGGTCTGGATGACGGAAAAACCCTCCTTCATAAGGTGGGTGTTGAGCACCTTC
>JACREV010000009.1 GCA_016218095.1 Deltaproteobacteria bacterium
CGGCCCGCGAGGGTGGAGAAGGCGCGGAAGGGCGAACACTTCCCCGCCCTCACCATGGAGCAGAGGCAACAGTGGTTGAAAAAATACCACCCCGACTACAAGAGCGACGGCAGGAGGAAGCTCCTCATAGGCCCTAATAAGGGCATGGAGCTCCCCGAAGAGGTCGCGTCCCTCATAGAATCGCGGTCGCGACTCAACACAAAGGCCGTGGACCTCAAGAAGGCCGACTACGAGACAGACCTCCTCGTCATAGGCGCGGGCGGCGCGGGCACTGCCGCGGCTCTCGTCGCTCAGGAGCTCGGGCTCAAGGTGCTGGTCTCGACCAAGCTCAGGCACGGCGACTCGAACACCGTCATGGCCGAGGGCGGCATTCAGGGCGCGACCCAGGAGGGCGACTCCCCTTACTTCCATTACCTCGACGTCATAGGCGGCGGCCATTTTTCCAACTCGCCTGCGCTCGCGGCGGCGCTCACGAACGACGCGCCCCTTATCATAAACTGGCTCGAAGACTTAGGGATGATGTTCGACAAGGACCCCTCCGGAAGGATGAAGGTCAGGCACGGCGGCGGCACCTGCAGGAAGAGGATGCACTCGTCCGGGGACATGACCGGCGCCGAGATCATGAGGGTCTTGCGGGATGAAGCGCGGAACCGCGACAACGACATAAAGATGCTCGAGTTCTCGCCTGCGGTAGAGCTCATACTCGACTCAACAGGCAAGGCCGCTGGAGCGGTCCTCTATAATCTGGAGACAAAGGAATATTATGTGGTCCGCGCAAAGGCCGTGGTCGTAGCGACCGGCGGCTTCGGGCGCCTCCACATACAGGGCTTCCCCACGACGAACCACTACGGCGCGACAGCCGACGGCATCGTCATGGCCTACAGGGCAGGGGCGAAGCTCCAGGACCTGGACTCCACCCAGTACCACCCGACGGGCGCGATATTCCCGGAGCAGAACGTCGGCTTGCTTATAACCGAGAAGGTAAGGGGCCTCGGCGCCCAGTTGCTTAACGTCGACGGCGAGCAGTTCTGCTTCCCGCTTGAGCCGAGGGACGTTGAATCCGCCTGCGTCATAAGGGAGTGCCTCGACATCGGGAAGGGTATCATAACTCCGACCGGCAGGTTCGGCGTGTGGCTCGACTCCCCGATGATAGACCTCCTCCACGGAGAGGGTACGGTAAGGAAGGAGCTCCCGGCAAAGTACATACAGTTCAAGAGGTACGACATAGACATAAGCAAGGTCCCGATGCTCATCTACCCGACGCTCCACTACCAGAACGGCGGCATACAGATAGACGAGTGGTCGAGGACGGGCATAGACGGGCTTTTTTCCGCCGGAGAGGTCGCAGGCGGCGTCCACGGCAGGAACAGGCTCATGGGCAACTCGCTTCTGGACGTCCTCGTCTTCGGAAGGCGCGCCGGGCTGAAGGCCGCCGAGTACGCCAAGTCCGCGAAGACGGACGGACGGTTGAGCCTCAAGCACGTCGAGGACTTCAACAAAGAGATAGAGGGGGCCGGGATAATGGGCTCTGGGGTGAGCCCGATACTGCTACCCGACTACGCGCCGGACCACGTCAAGGCGAGGCAGATAGTCTAGTTTTTTTGAAGGCGGGGGCGATCGCTCCCGCCTTTTTTCTTTCCCCGTCCGGGGGCATTTACAGTCAGGGGTGTTTTTTAAAATAAGGGGGGGCGCGGTCTGAGGGTTTTTTTAGAAAAAACCCGTCTTCGCGGCACCCGTGTTTTTTGATTCAGGTTGCTCAAATATTCTTCGGAGGTCTTCTTAAATGAACATCCATGAGTACCAGGCAAAGCAGATACTTGCCAAGTACGGGGTGGCGGTGCCCAAGGGGAAAATTGCGTTCACGCCCGCCGAGGCAGAGGAGGCGGCAAGGGAGTTCCTGAACGAGGCCAACGGCGTATGCGTGGTGAAAGCCCAGATACACGCAGGCGGCAGGGGCAAGGCGGGCGGCGTGAAACTCGCCAAAACAAAGGACGAGGCGGCCAATATCGCAAGAGAGCTCCTGGGAAAGGTCCTCGTCACCCACCAGACCGGGCCGCAGGGCAAGGAAGTGAAGAAGGTCTACGTCGAGGAGGGCTGTGGAATAGCGAGGGAGCTCTACCTCGGCTTCGTCGTGGATAGGTCCACGCAGAGGGTGGCATTGATGGCGTCGTCAGAGGGCGGCGTCGAGATAGAAGAGGTCGCGGCGCGCTCCCCTGAGAAGATATTGAAAGAATTTGTAGACCCCGCCGTCGGGCTCCAGGCCTTCCAGGCAAGGAAGCTCGCCTTTGGGCTCGGAATCGACAAGGCCCTCGTCGGCAAGGCCGTGAAGTTCATGACCGCGCTCTATAACGCATTCGTCGCATCCGACTGCTCGATGGCAGAGATAAACCCGCTCGTCGTAACGAAGGGCGGGGACATCATCGCGTTAGACGCCAAGATGTCGTTTGACGACAACGCCCTCTTCAGGCACAAGGACATAGAAGGGATGAGGGACCTCGACGAGGAGGACCCGAAAGAGGTCGCGGCCTCGCGCTTCAACCTCAACTACGTCGCCCTCGACGGCACTATCGGCTGCATGGTCAACGGCGCGGGCCTCGCCATGGCGACGATGGACATGATAAAGCTCTCGGGCGGATTCCCCGCGAACTTCCTCGACGTCGGCGGCGGCGCTAACAAGGAACAGGTCACCGCGGCATTCAAGCTCATCATGTCGGACGAGAAGGTAAAGGCCGTGCTCGTTAACATCTTCGGCGGCATAATGAGGTGCGACATCATCGCCGAAGGGATCATCGCCGCGGCGAAGGAAGTCGGGATAAAGGTCCCGCTCGTGGTGAGATTGCAGGGCACGAACGTCGAGCAGGGGAGAAAGCTCCTCGCGGAATCCGGCTTGAACATCATCACGGCGGAAAAGATGGACGAGGCGGCGCAGAAGGTCGTCGCCTCGCAGAAGTAGCGGGTTTATTTACTGGCCAGAAAACCCCGGGCTTTTAAGCCCGGGGATGAATGGCCGCCTGTAGCGGAGCCAAGTTTTATGGCGGAGCGGAAGTGAATTCGGGCATAATCTGGTCATGCCCAAATATTGGACCGGCGCCCACACAAAGCACAGGCTTCAATGCCATTTGATATGGATTCCGAAGTATCGCAGGAGGGTTTTAAGAGGCAAAGTAG
>JACREV010000053.1 GCA_016218095.1 Deltaproteobacteria bacterium
ATGAGGTGCGCGTTCGCCTCGCCGAAGAGGTAAGAGCGCTTCGGCGCGACGTCGAGTATTATCCCCGGCATCTCGAACTTGTAGCTCTCTATCTTTACGGTCTCGTCCCAGGTGAGGTCTTCCTTCAAGGTTATCGCCTGGAACGGCGGCCTGCCCTTTGCCTTCTGGAGCTTTTCCTCTATCGTCTCGTCGTCTATGGAGACGAGCTTCAAGAGCATCTCCTTTGTCCACGCCCAGTCCTTGACGTCCTCGGGCACGAGGTATAGGTCGAAGCCCGGGCGGTTCTCGGCTATCTTTATGCCCAATCTGTCGTAGATGACGCCCCTCGGGGCGGGGGATTTGACGAGGCGGGTGCTGTTGTTGAGGGAGAGCTCAGTGTAATGGGAGCTCGCGAGCACCTGCAGATACCAGAACCGGGCCCCTATCACGAAGAACGCGACGGCGACTATCACGTTTGCGATGAATACCCGGTTTTTGTATTCGGTCGGTTCCTTGTCCTGGAAGTAGCTCAATTTGCCTTACCCTTGAAAGACTCGGGGCCGAAAAGGGAGAAAAGCCTCTGGAAGAGGGTGATTATGCCCGGCGCGAGGATGCCCGTCACGAGCGACATGAGGATGACGTGAGTGAAGAAGTAGACCCCAACGTTGGCGTACCTTAATACTGAGTAGGTGAGCGCCCCCTTTATGAGCGCCACGACGGCGACCCCTCCGGCCCTGAAGGCAGGGGTCGTGAACTGGACCTTTTTGGCAAGGAGGTGCATGGCGAGGAATATGAGGACGAGCGCGAAGGACGACGTGCCTATTATGCCGCCGTTGAATGCGTCATCGAGGTAGCCGAGGACGAACCCCATGAGCGCGCCTTCTATCGTGGGCTTCCTGTACGCCATGTAAAAGATTATGATAAGCGGGAGGTCGGGTAGCGGCAGGTTGACGAGTACCGTGCTCTTGAGCGCGAGATATACGATTGTGATGGGGAGGAATACCAGGAATTCTTTCATGACGGATTAGGATATTTGATCCCAGGGGTCTTCCCGCGTATCCGGCCGACGCGCGGGGGCCCTCAAGGCGTAAATGCCTTCGAAATAGTCTTCAATTCGACCCGGTCCCTTGACGCGGGCCACAGATATAATAGAACAAAAAGACGCGATTGTAAAAGGGTTTGAGTCCCGGAGAGCTGTGGTTAGAGAGGGCGCAATAACCGCCCGCCGCGAAACGGCCCCCTTCGGGAGCCGCCGGATAGGTCCGCCCCTACTCTTCCGCGTAAAGGCCGGTCTCAGTGATCACGATGACCTCTTCGATCCTCTGGATGTTCACCGCCGGCCGGACCTCGATTGCCTTGAAGAAGTTGTCCCTGCCTTTTTCGATCTTTACGACCTCGCCGACGGCGACCCCCTTGGGGAAGACGCCCGAGAGCCCGGAGGTGAGGACGAGGTCGCCGAGCTGGACGTCGTCGACCTGCCTTACGTACTTGAGCAGAAACCCGTCGGTGCCGTTGCCTTCGGCCACACCCTTTATCCTGGAACGCTGTACTATGACGTCTATGTTGGAGCGAAGGTCAGAGCCGAGGAGGACCTTGGAGGTATGGGTGTTCACGTCGATAACGCGCCCCACGACCCCGAGCGGGCTTATGACCGCGAGGTCCTTGGCTATGCCGTCTTTAGCCCCCTTGTCAATGGTGACGGTCCTCGCCCAGGGCTCCTTGTTGAAGCCTATGATGACGGCGGCCTTTGACTTGTGCGGGAGCTGGTCCTTGTACTCGAGTATGGTCTTGAGGCGGGCGTTGAGGTTTATCTCCTCTTTGAGCCGGAGGTTGTCCTCTGTTACGAGCGTAAGGGCCTTCTTTAATCCCTCGTTCTCCTCTCTCACGTTTACGAGGTTTATGTAGCCTGACCAGACGCCCTTGACCGAGTCCTCGATGCCGAGCATCAGCCTCTGCATGGGGGAAACGGTGCGGGAGAGGATCTCACGGAGGACAAAACCGCGCTCGACCTCCTGTCTGCCGGTGAGGGCGAGGTGGAGCGAGAATAACGCGAGCGCGAGCGAGGCGATTATTATCTGATTTTTCTTAAGGAATGAGACGACGTTTCGTTGAGAGCGCATCAGAATGACCGCAAGTCCTGGCTACAGCCAGTTATTGAAGAGAGCCCTCTTTTGAAAAAGGGGGCGTGGACGTTAACTCGGTATCGTCACTTCCCGCAGGAGCTTAATCTCGTCAAGCACCTTGCCGGCGCCCTTGACGACGCAGTGAAGGGGCTCATCCGCTATTGTCACCGGAAGCTGGGTCTCTTCCCGGAGGATCCTGTCGAGGTTCTTAAGGAGCGCGCCGCCTCCGGCCAATACTATGCCCTTATCGACGAGGTCGGCCGCAAGCTCCGGCGGGGTGATCTCGAGGACGTGCTTTACGGCTTCAATCAGCTGGTTTATAGGCTCATTAAGGGCCTCCCTTATCTCTCCGGATTCTATCTCAAGGGTAGTCGGGATGCCGGTAATGAGGTTCGAGCCCTTTATCTCGAGCTTCTGGTTCTTCTCGTCCGGCATGGGGAGCCCGAGCGTCATCTTTATGATCTCGGCGACCCCTGTGCCTATGGAGAGGTTGTACTTCCTCTTGATGTACTGGACGATGACCTCGTCGAGCTTATCCCCGCCTATCCTTATTGACTTGGACTGGACTATGCCTGCAAGCGATATTACGGCTATTTCGGAGGTGCCGCCGCCGATGTCGACTATCATGTTGCCGGAAGGCTCGGTGATGGGAAGTCCGGCGCCTATGGCCGCGGCCATGGGCTCTTCTATAAGATAGACCTCCGCCGCGCCGGCGGAGTAGGCGGATTCCCTTACGGCCCTCTTTTCGACCTGGGTTATGCCGGAGGGGACGCCGATTATGATACGGGGCCTTACGAGGAGCCTCCTGTTGTGGACCTTGGCGATGAAGTACTTGAGCATCTCCTCGGTCACCTCGAAGTCGGCTATGACGCCGTCCTTCAAGGGCCTTATCGCCGCGATGTTGCCGGGGGTGCGGCCGAGCATCGCCTTCGCCTCCTTGCCGACGGCGAGGACCCTCTTGCCCTTGCCGTCCTTCTTGACGGCTACGACGGAAGGCTCGTTGCTCACGATGCCTTTGCCTTTTACATAGATGAGGGTGGAGGCGGTGCCAAGGTCTATTGCAAGGTCGTTAGAGAACAGACCCAGTATATAATTGAACATGTATTCTCCTTGGATCTTTGATCAAGACGGGGGGGTAAGTACTATATCCTTAAAATTTTAACAGAAACCGTAACCTTATAGCAAGCGGAAAATAGATAAAAAAGTTGAATTTAAAAGACAAAATCATTATTATATAAGTTTGGCGGAAATAACAGTGACATAAATTACAGGTTTAGAAGAAGGAG